>JALTLT010000156.1 GCA_027001815.1 Gammaproteobacteria bacterium
CACGATGGTGAAACGAGAATCGTCAGCAAATCGTTCACGGGCACTCGCCACCGCCTGCGGATCCCTGTCGAAGGCGACCAGCCTCCCATCGGGACCGAGGAGACGGAGGATCGCCTCGGCGTGCCCCCCACGACCGAAGGTGCCATCCACGTAGACCCCGTCCGGCCGCACGGCCAGGGCGGCCAGCGCCTCCTCCAGCAGGACCGGCCGATGTTCTGCGGCGCCCTCCCTCATCGGAACGAATGCGGGGATGGCCACGACGCGCGGCCACCCGACGATACGGGCACGATCCCCGGAAGGATCACGGCGCGGTTCGGTCTCGGTCCGGAAGACGGCGAGTGAATCACAGTTGCAGATTCCTCAACTCCTCCGGCATCGATTCGGTATCGATGGGTCCCTCCTCGTCTCTCCATGACTCATTCTGGTCTTCCCAGCGGTCCTCGTCCCACAGCTCGAACTTGTTGAGCTGGCCCACCAGCATCACCCGCTTCTCCAGCCCGGCGAGCTTGCGCAGGCGCGGCGCCACCAGGATCCGCCCCTGCCCATCCATCTCCACTTCGGTGGCGTTGCCGGCCAATTGCCGGCGCAGACGCTTGGCCATGGCATTGGGCGTGGAGACCCGCAACAGGGCCTCGGCGATCTTCTGCCAGGTGGGTGCCGGATAGATGAGCAGGCAGGGATCGGTGTCGATGGTCACCACCAGGTGCCCCTGGCAAAGCACGGCCAGCTCCTCCCGGTAGCGAGCCGGGATGGCGATACGCCCCTTGCTGTCCAGGGCCAGACTGTTGGCGCCGACGAACACGCGGTCCCCCTAGCGCCCCACTTTCCCACCCATTTTCACCACCACTCCCCACTTTGCCCCACCAATGGGGGCAAATATAGGTGGGCCGAGCGGCCGGTGTCAAGCGGCCAGAGCGGGAAAAATAACCGGAGGACAGTAACTTACAACGCATAACGGGAGAGAATTCGCAGTCGGGAGAGGTTCTAAAGAATCAGCAAATCAGTCTGTTACCCGCACAACCTGCGGTGGATTGTCAGGATCTGCCCATCCGCCGGCAGATACCGGAATGAGTTCCTGATCCGTGCGGTACAAGGGAAGAAACAACGGCGGCGTTGCACCGCCCTCTGTCTGAAGAGGGACGAAACGAAAGAGACGGGAGCCGGCCTGTAAGCCGGGTTCTGTCGGGGACAGCCATTCATCTGGGACGGACGTCACCGTCCGCCTCTTGCGACCTACCCGGGAGCGATGCGGGCCACACCGTTGCTCCCCTATTTGGTCTTGCTCCGGGTGGGGTTTACCGTGCCGCGGCGTGTTGCCACCCGCGCGGTGCGCTCTTACCGCACCTTTTCACCCTTGCCTGTGCCGGCGGACGCCGGCCATCGGCGGTCTGTTTTCTGTGGCACTTTCCGTGGGCTCGCGCCCCCCAGGGGTTACCTGGCACCCTGCCCTGTGGAGCCCGGACTTTCCTCCACCCCGCAACCGGGGCAGCGACTGTCCAGCCGACTCCCGCGCAGGGAATTATACCACGATTCAGGCACCTGCGCAGATCAGGGAGGGATTGGACTCCTCAGGCAAGACGCCGCGAGAAGCGGTGACGCAACAGGCCCAGCCAGCGGTTGAGGGGGTGGTCCCGGTCCAGCCGGCGAAACACCGGCGGGCGCCGGATGCCGATCTCCTGCTGCAGTTGCCGGAGCCTGGGATCCTGGGGGGCGATCCTCAACCCCCTGCGGAGTGCATTCACCAGCTCCGCCCGATTGCCCAGGCGGCGCTCGACGAGTGCCAGGTTGTAGAAGACCTGTGGATCCTCCTGCTCGAAATAGGCACCGCAGCGGCACAGTTCGACCCCTGCCGAATCGCCCTGCTCGATCAGTACCCGGCCGAGCCAGGAACGGTAGAGATTGAGCCGCGGATTGTGCTCCTCGGCCTGCTGCTCGCAGAAATGGAAGGAAGCCAGCGCGGTCTCGTAGTCGCGCCTGCGCCAGGCCACCAACCCCTTCTGGAATTCCTCTTCCAGGGCCCTCTCGTCGGGGCCCTTCAACAGTGTCGCCATGGGGTCCACTCCTCTACATGTTCTTCCGTGGGGAGCCCTCTCTTATACTCCAAGTCGGTCCATTTCTCTACCCCTCCCCCTTGAGCGACAACGCCCGGCGATAGAGCCGGTTGCGCGGCAGGCCGGTGGCCCGGGCGGCGAGGGAGGCCGCCTGCTTCACCGGCAACTCCTCCAGCAGGACGGCGAGCAGCCTCTCCGCCTCCACGCTCCCCTCCTCCCCCTGCGCTTCCCCGGCTCCCTCGACGATCACCACGAACTCTCCCCGCTGCTGATCGGGATCCGCGGCCACCCGCTCAGCCAGCTCCCGGAGGGTCCCTTCGAGGAGGGTCTCGTGGCTCTTGGTCAGCTCTCTCGCCACGACGGCCCGACGTTCGTGCCCCAGCAGCTCCGCCATGTCGGCGAGCGATTCGGCGATCCGGTGGCTGGACTCGTAGAAGACCAGGGTTCTCGGCTCCGTCGCCAGCGCCTCCAGGCGTCGCCGGCGCAGCCCCTTCCGCGAGGGAGGAAAACCCTCGAAGGCGAAACGGTCGGTGGGCAGCCCGGCCACCGATAGGGCGGCCACCAGGGCGCTCGGACCGGGGATCGGCACCACCCGAAAACCGGCCCTGCGCACCCGCCCCACAAGCCGATAGCCGGGATCGGAGATGAGCGGAGTCCCCGCATCGGAGACCAGGGCCACCGACTCTCCCGCCTGCAGGTGGCGCAGGACCCGCTCCACCCGCGCCTCCTCGTTGTGTTCGTGAAGGGAGAAGAGACGGCCATGGATGGAGAAGTGGCGCAGGAGGTTGAGGGTCCGGCGGGTATCCTCGGCGGCGATCCATTCCACCGCCTCCAGGATCCGCCGTGCCCGTGGCGAGAAATCTTCCAGATTACCAATCGGCGTCGCCACCACATACAATAGGGCTCTGTCGCCAGACATCTTCTCCTCCATCGAGTGGACCGGGCCCATTGTATTCACCCGGCAACATACTATATCGTGTTCGGGGTGCCGGATGGGCGCCTGCCGGCCCGTGGACGGCGCTGGAGCCGCTGGCTTCAGAACGACTGGCAGCCTGTCGGACTTCAAGCTGAAGGTCACTCCGCCCCGCGGATAGCACAGGGACGTGCCGCCAAAATCAATCACTGCAGGTGACTGATATTGCAAGGGAGCCGGAAACCGCCCTTTTCGGCTCCCGTACTCTGACAATTCGGGGATGAATTGTTCAGAGTTTCCTTGATATCAACCCCAGCGAGTGCCGTATCCTCAGCGATCATGACCACGCCCTCCCTCTCCCGACTCCTGCTGCTCACCGGCTGGCTGGCGCTGCTCGCCGGTTGCGGGGAGCAGCCGGTGCGCCCCCCCCCTCCGCCACCTGCCGTCGAGACCGAGGTTTCGGTCGGAGAGCTGCAGGCGCGCGGCGACCACGGGGGGGCCGCCGAACTGCTGGAGCGGCAGGCGGAGGGATCGACCGGCGAGGCGCGCGCCCGGCTGCTGCTGGAGGCGGGAGAGGAGCGGCTGCTGCAGGACCGGCCCGACCTGGCGCAACTGGACCTGACACGACTGGAGGGGGTGCCCCTCTCTACCGGACTGGAGCAGCGCCGGCTTCTTCTCGAGGCGGCCATCGACCTGGCGCTGGGGGACACGGAGGGGGCGGCGGCACGGCTCGCCGAACTCCCCATCCTCACCGGCCCACTGCGCAGACGCCAGCTCCGACTGGAGGCGGAGGTGGCGGAGCTCGCGGGTGACACGGTGACCGCCGCACGGCGGCTGCTGGCACTCTGGTCTCTCTCGGAGCGGCTCGGCGAGCGGGAACAGATCACCGACCGGCTGTGGCCAATGCTGCGTTCCATGGCCCCTCCGCAACTGGAGAGCCTGGCCGGAGAGACCGGCGATGCCGAACTGCTCGCCTGGCTCGATCTGGCACGGATCGAGGTGGAGGCCCCGCGACTGGGTGCCCCCCCCTTGCAGCGGCTGGCCGAGTGGGAGCGCCGCCACGCCGACCACCCCGCCCTTCAGGAGGCGGTTCCGCAGCTCCGGGAGCGCCTCGAGGCGTGGTCCACCGGACCACGCCGGATCGCCGTGCTCCTGCCATTGAGCGGCCCCCTCGCCAAGGCTGCCTCGGCCATTCGCGACGGCATGATCGCCGCCTATTACGCCGATTCGACCGATCCGGCGACAGAGCTTCGTTTCTACGATACCACCCGGGCGGAAAACATCTTCCAGATCTATCAGCAGGCCCTCGAGGAGGGCGCAGAGCGGGTGGTCGGCCCGCTGCGCCGGGAGATGGTCGACCAGCTCACCCTGGCGGGCGAGTACCCGGTGCCCGTGCTGACCCTCAACTTCGGCGACCAGCCGCCGGGCAGGGGGATGACCCAGTTCGCCCTCTCCCCGGAAGACGAGGCCCGCCAGGTGGCCGGAAGGGCGGTCGCCGAGGGGCTGCTGAAGGCGGTGGCCCTCTACCCGCAGGGCGCGTGGGGTGACCGCGTCCACCAGGCCTTCGTCGAGGAACTCGAGCGGCTGGGCGGGGAGGCGCTGGAATCGGCCGCCTACCCCGGTACCGCCAGCGATTTCTCCCGCCCGATCCGCCAGATCCTCAATCTGGACGACAGCTCCCGCCGCTACCGGGAGGTCAAGCGCATCACGGAGCTGGACCTCAAGTTCGAGCCCCGCCGGCGCGCCGACGCGGAGTGGATCTTCAGTCTCGCCTTTCCCCGGCAGGGGCGTCTCATCGCCCCCCAGCTCGACTTCCACCACGCATCGGACCTGCCGGTCTATGCCACCTCCCACATCTACCGGGGCACCCCCGAACCGGTCCGCGACCGGGACCTCGAGGGAGTGCGCTTCTGTGACATGCCCTGGGCCATGGAGCCGGATCGATTCCCCCTCCGCGAGCCGGTCTCGCGCACCTGGCCGAAACGGGTGGAACGCCACGCCCGGCTCTTCGCCCTCGGCATCGACGCCTACCGGATACTGGCATGGCTCGACTGGATGGCGGAAAATGGGGAGCGTGAATGGGAGGGTGTGACCGGCACCCTCTCCACGGACAGTGAACAGAGGATACGACGGAGGCTCGCCTGGGGTGAATTCCGGCGCGGCAAGGTGCAACCCCTGGCCGATGCGGGGGAGACCACTCCCTGACGAACTCCGGTGACGGGAAAGGGGAAGGAGACCCTGTCGATGAAGAGAGAAGCACCTCATCTCGCGTCGGGCAGGGAGGCGGAGCGACTCGCCCGCCTCCACCTGGAACGGGCCGGACTCTCCATGCGGGATCACAACTATCGCGCCCCCACCGGTGAGCTGGACCTGGTGATGGAGGAGGGGGATACGCTGGTCTTCGTGGAGGTCCGGTTGCGGCGCAACCCCCGCTTCGGTGGTGGCATCGCCAGCGTGGACGGGCGGAAGAGAGAGAAGATCGTGCGTACCGCCGCCCACTACCTGCAGCGCCATCGCCTCTCCCACCGGCAGTGCCGTTTCGACGTGATCTCGGTGGGGGACGGCGATCCTCCGGCGATCCAGTGGCTGAGGGGTGCCTTCGAGGCGTGACGGCCTC
>JALTLT010000157.1 GCA_027001815.1 Gammaproteobacteria bacterium
TGGAGGGGATCCCCTCAAAGATCAACCTGATCCCCTTCAATCCCTTCCCCGGCAGCCCCTTCCGCTGTTCCTCGGAGGAGGCGGTCGAGCGCTTCCGGGCGATCCTCTACAAGGCGGGATACACCACTATCGTGCGCAAGACCCGAGGTGACGACATCGATGCCGCCTGCGGACAACTGGTGGGCAAGGTGCAGGACCGCACCCGTCGTCAGGAGCGCCACCGGGAACGGATTCGCGACGTGGCGGTGGAGGTGGCCGGGCCATGAGCGCCGCCCGTCTGCTGCTGTTTCCCCTGCTGCTCCTGCTGCTGCTTCCCGGGTGTGCCGGAAACGGCCGGGTCGAGGAGGTGGATCGCGCCGCCAGGCTCAACGTGCAGCTCGGCATCGCCTATCTCCGCAAGGGGGACTATGCGCTGGCCAAGAGCAAGCTGGAACGGGCGTTGAGGCAGGACCCGGAGTATCCCATGGCGCACGTCGCCTCGGCGATCCTCTACGATCGCATCGACCAGCCCGACAAGGCGCGCGAACACTATCTCAGGGCCCTGGCGCTCGATTCGGAGGACGCCTCGATCCGCAACAACTACGGCTCCTTCCTCTGCCGTCGCGGGGAGTGGGAAGAGGCGCGCCAGGCGTACGAGGAGGCAGCCGCCAACCGCCTCTACAAGACACCCGAGAAACCACTGACCAATGCCGGCCTCTGCGCCCTGCGTCACGACACCCCCGGGCGTGCGGAGGAGTACTTCCGCAGGGCCCTGGAGGCCAACCCCGGTTTCGCGCCGGCCCTGCTGGCAATGGCGCGCATCACCTTCGCCGATCGCCGCTGGTTGCCGGCCCGCGCCTATCTGGAGCGGCTGGCGGAGGTCCGGCCGGCCACCGCGGAGACGCTCTGGATGAGGATCCTCACCGAGCGGGAGCTGGGCAACCTGGACGAGGCCTCGAGCCTTGCCCTGTTGCTCAAGTCCCGTTTCCCCGATGCCGCCGAGACCCGACGACTGGAAGAGATGGAAGCCGATGAGCGAGCAGGAAACCGCTGAGGAGAAAGAGGCCCCGCCACGGGGCCCCGGTCCCCTGTTGCAGAAGGCGCGGGATGCACGCGGACTCTCCCGCGAACAGATCGCCGAGCGGCTCCACCTCGAGCTGCGGGTGATCGTCGCCCTGGAGGAGGACGACTTCGAGGCGCTGCCGGAGCCCCCCTTCGTGCGTGGCTACCTGCGGGCCTACGCCAACCAGGTGGAACTCTCCGGCGACCAACTGGTGGCCGCCTTCAACGCCTGCGTGGGGGAGCAGCCGGCGGAGGGTCTCCGGCCGGTGGCAAAGGTCCGCCAGGCCTCCAGCGGGGATCGGGTGGTGCGTCTGGCCACCTGGCTCATTGGTCTCTCCCTGCTGTTGCTGGTGGCCATCTGGTGGTGGGACGGACACATGCGGGAATCACTCCCGCCCCGGGCCGAGGTGCCTCCTCCGAGCGCGCAGGAAGAGGCGGTGCCGCCGGTCGAAGCGGCGGCTCCGGAGGCGGTGGAGGAGAGGGTGAAGCAGCCTTCGGCACCTCTTCCGCCGCAGTCCCCCCCGCCGGAGGAGAGTCCGGCAGCGGAGGAGGCGGCCGAGCCGCCTCCGACCCTCCCCCCGACAGCGGCGGAGGCCGCCGGGGAGGACTCTCCCTCTTCCTCGCCGGAGGAGCACCCCGTCGCCGTTGCCGAACCCCCGGCCCCGTCGGTGGAGGAGGATGCGCCGGCGCCCGCCGTCGACGCCTCGCAGGCCGCTCTGCGCATCCGCTTTGCGGGGGACAGTTGGGTGAGCCTCAAGGATGCCACTGGCAAGGCGCTGCTGCTGCGAGTGGCGCGGGCCGGCGAAGAGCACCAGTTGCAGGGTGTGCCCCCCTTCAAGGTGGTACTGGGCAACGCTCCCGTGGTGGAGCTCTGGTATCAGGGGGAACGGCTCGACCTTGCTCCCTACACCCGTGGCAAGGTGGCCCGTTTCCAGTTCGGCGAGGCCCCTTCCCCCTGACCCGGAGTCTTCCATGAGTTTTCGACACGCCATCGAGCGCCGGCCCTCGCGCCGCATCCAGGTGGGCAGCGTCCCGGTGGGCGGCGGCGCCCCCATCTCGGTCCAGAGCATGACCAACACCGAGACCTGCGACGTGGAGGCCACCGTCGCCCAGGTCGACGCCCTGGCGGCCGCCGGCGCCGACATCGTGCGGGTCTCCGTCCCTTCCCTGGAGGCGGCGGAGGCGTTCGGAAAGATCCGCGCGCGGGTGGGTGTGCCCCTGGTGGCGGACATCCACTTCGACCATCGCATCGCCCTGCGGGTGGCGGAACTCGGTGTGGATTGTCTGCGCATCAATCCCGGCAACATCGGCCGTGAGGAGCGGGTGCGCGCGGTGGTCGACGCGGCCCGCGATCGCGGCATTCCCATCCGCATCGGAGTCAACGCCGGTTCGCTGGAGAAGGATCTGCAGAAGAAGTATGGCGAGCCGACCCCCGACGCCCTGGTGGAGTCGGCACTGCGCCACATCGAGATCCTCGACCGGCTCCACTTTCCCGACTTCAAGGTGAGCCTCAAGGCCTCCGACGTCTTCATGACCGTCACCGCCTACCGCAAGCTGGCGAAGATGATCGAGCAGCCCCTCCATCTGGGGATCACCGAGGCGGGCGGTATCCGCTCCGGGGCGGTCAAATCGGCCATCGGTCTCGGCATGCTGCTGGCCGAGGGGATCGGTGACACCATCCGGGTCTCCCTTGCCGCCGACCCGGTGGAGGAGGTGAAGGTGGGCTTCGATATCCTCAAGAGCCTGCACATCCGTTCCAAGGGGATCAATCTCATCGCCTGCCCCTCCTGTTCGCGTCAGCAGTTCGACGTCATCAAGGTGGTCAACGAGCTGGAGTCGCGCCTGGAGGACATCCTCGAACCCATGGACGTGGCGGTGATCGGCTGCGTGGTGAACGGCCCCGGCGAGGCTCGGGAGGCGATGGTGGGGGTCACCGGCGGTACCCCCAACCTGGTCTACCTGGGTGGCTCTCCCCACCACAAGGTGGACGACGCCGAGCTGGTGGACGAACTGGAGCGGATGGTTCGTGCGGAAGTGGCCCGCCGCCACGGGGCGGAGTGAGAACAGAGCACAGGAGCAGCAGTTGGCAAAGCATATCCAGGCGGTCCGCGGGATGCACGACATCCTGCCGGACCGGACTCCCTACTGGCAGCACCTCGAATCGGTGGTGCGGCGCCTCCTCGAGAGCTACGGCTATCAGGAGATCCGCATGCCCATTGTCGAGCGTACCGAACTCTTCAAGCGCTCCATCGGCGAGGTGACCGATATCGTCGAGAAGGAGATGTACACCTTCGAGGATCGCAGCGGCGACAGCCTCAGCCTCCGTCCGGAGGGAACCGCCGGCTGCGTGCGCGCCGGCCTAGAGCATGGCCTGCTCCACAACCGCCAGCAACGGTTCTGGTATGCCGGCCCCATGTTCCGCCACGAGCGACCGCAGAAGGGGCGGTACCGCCAGTTCCACCAGGTCGGCGTGGAGACCTTCGGCTTCCCCGGTGCCGATATCGAGGCGGAGCTGATCCTGCTCTGTGCCCGGCTCTGGCGAGAGCTGGGGCTCGACGACGTCCGGCTGGAGATCAACACCCTGGGAACCTCCGAGGAGCGGGCCGCCTACCGGGAACTGCTGGTGGCCTATCTGCGCGACAACTACGACGCTCTCGACGACGACAGCCGGCGCCGCCTGGAGAGCAACCCCCTGCGCATCCTCGACACCAAGAATCCGGAGATGCAGTCGCTGGTGGAGGAGGCCCCACGTCTCATGGCCCATCTGGGAGAGGAGAGTCGGGCCCATTTCGATCGGCTGCAGGAACTGCTGGAGGCGGGCGGGGTCTCCTTTACGGTCAATCCGCGTCTGGTGCGCGGTCTCGACTATTACTCCCATACCGTCTTCGAGTGGGTCACCGACCGTCTCGGAGCCCAGGGAACGGTTTGTGCAGGCGGCCGTTACGACGGACTGGTCACCCAACTGGGCGGCCGGCCCACACCGGCCACCGGCTTCGCCATGGGCATGGAGCGGCTGCTGGCGCTGATGGAGGAGTCGGGCAGTCTGCCCGCCCCACCGGCGCCTCACCTCTATCTGGCGATGGTGGGGGCGGCGGCCGAGAGACGAGGCCTGGTGCTCGCCGAGCGGTTGCGGGAGGCGCTGCCCGGCATCTCGCTGGTGACCGGCTGCGGGGGGGGCAGCTTCAAGAGCCAGATGAAGCGGGCCGATCGCAGCGGCGCGGCCCTGGCCCTGATCCTCGGTGATGACGAGGTGGCCGCCGGCCAGGTGACAGTCAAGGCGTTGCGCGACCGGATGGAGCAGCAGCGGCTGGATGAGCCGGCCCTGGTGGGGTATCTTCGGGGCTTCTTCACGCCCTGAGAGAGGGTCGTCCGGTGGCCGGGCGGTGATGCGGGGCTTCACCGCCACCCTCCGTGACGTCAGGGTTGATAGAACGGGAGGAGGGAGATCACATCTCCTCTCCTCCCCGGCAATCATTGGCAAACGGGTCGCTGCAGCGACCTGACGGGACATCGATCGCGGCTGGCAGGGGCCCGCCGCAGCGGATTCAGGAGATCATCGAGGTGGACGTCTACACGACCGACGAGGAACGCGTCGAAGCACTGCGCAAATGGTGGAAGGAGAACGGCCTGCAGTTGATCGCCGGCGTGGCCATCGGGCTTGCCGGTGTGTTTGGCTGGAATGCCTGGCAGCAGCACAGCAACACCCGGGCGGAGTGGGCCTCGGTTCGCTACACCGCCATGGTGCAGGCGATGGAGGCCGGTGACCGGGAAGGGGCGATCCGCCAGGGGGAACAGCTCATCTCCGATCAGGGCGACAGTGCCTATGGGGTCCTCGCGGCGCTCGCCATCGCCCGCATGAAGCTGGAGCAGGAGGATGCCACCGGCGCCGCTGCCCATCTGGAGTGGGCCCTGGGGAAGGTCTCCCGGCCCGAACTGGAGCGGCTCGTACGCCTTCGCCTGGCCCGGGTGCGCCTGGCCCAGGAGCGCCATGACGACGCCCTGACCCTGCTCGACCAGGCCCCTGCCGGGGCCTACGAGGGGCTCTACCAGGATCTGCGCGGCGACATCCATTTCGCCCGTGGTGAACGGGACGCCGCCCGCAACGCCTGGAACGCCGCGCTGGCGGTCATGGAGCCGGGCGATCCCCTGCGCAGCAACGTGGAGATGAAGCGAGACGACATCGCCCCGCCGGGGGACGCCTCCTGATGGGACGTCTTCTGCTGCTGGCGCTCCTGCTGGGCGTCCTCTCCGGCTGCTCCGCCATCCGCGGCATCTTCGCCACCGACACCCAGGAGGCGCCGGCGGAACTCACCGAGCTGCGCAGTCGCCTGCTGGCCGACGCCCTCTGGACCCTCTATGTGGGGGCGGGGGAGGGCCTGCGTGCCTACCGTCTGGCGCCGGTGGTGGAGGGGGACCGGGTCTACGCCTCCAGTGCCAACGGCGTGGTCGCCGCGGTCGGGCTCCGCGAGGGGGAGCTCTTCTGGGAGCGTGAACTGGAGCGGGGGGTGAGTGCCGGTCCAGTT
>JALTLT010000158.1 GCA_027001815.1 Gammaproteobacteria bacterium
TCAACCCCCTACGCCCGGAGGGAGGGACTCGGGGCGCCCATGGCCCGTCATCTGCCGCGCAGGAAGGCACTCTTCATCAGTATGCTGGTGCCCCTGATCACCCTGACGATCGGCGGATCCAGGGGCCACCTGATGGTGGTCGCGACCGCTCTCCTGCTCCTGCTGATGCGCCGGACGATGCAACGTCGGCTGGGTGGTACCACGGGCGATACCGCCGGTGCGCTGCTGGAGACGGTGGAAGCGACGACCCTCCTTGTCCACGCCCTCCTCCCGGCCTGATTTCTCCCCGGACCGGATAACCTTCCCCGATTCCCCGGGCCCTCGCGACGCTCCGGAGTCCGACAGGCGGCTGCCAGGAAATCTCTGATCTTTTCAGGGATTCGTGCAGCACAGGGACGTGCCGCCAAAATCAATCACTGCAGGTGATTGATTTTGCAAGGGAGCCGAAAACCGCCCTTTTCGGCTCCCGGCGTTGAAAAAGGCCAGGACGGCCTTTTTCAACATCCCGCTAAATCTTTCCTCCTCGCGGCCGATACTCCGGGCAACCAGGTGTGTTACAAGCCAGTCCCAGACACCCATGCCGTTCCGGGTTCTGGGGTGGTCGATACGGCCCACAAGGGCTCTTTACCCCGATGGTCTCGGCAGTCGTACTCGATTGCAGAGGTGAGACCGAAACATTCGGCAGGAGAAGACTCGTCGACGAGGCCCCCTCCGCTCGCCGTGAAAGTTACGGACAGGGAGAGAGAGCGAAAGTCCCGGAACGGAATCCCCCAGGAAGGCCAGATCGGGGGGAGGCATGCCGTGTGGCTCCTTCCCTGGCCGCCTCCCTGGCGGAATCTCCTTCCCGTCCGGCTCTCTTCCCTCTTGCGGTGCCTCCGCCAGAAGAGCGGATGGCGGGCATCGCCGACGTCGGTCGAAGAGGTTCCGGCGAATTACTAACAGGATGTTGAAAAAGGCCGTCCTGGCCTTTTTCAACGCCGGAAACCGAAAATGCGATTTCCGGCTTCCTCACGTTTTCAATGACTTGGCGTCATTGAAAACGCGGAATGCATGTTCAGGGGGTTCCAGGCGTGTCGAACACCTCGATTCTCACCGTCCTGCCGGGAAGCCGCGGCATCGAACGATGTCGAAGCCGCGCCGCCAGGAGGGGAGCCGGAGGATTCGCCCCGGCTCGTAGGGGGGCGCGCGTGATGCGGCTCGCCTTCCTCTCCCTGGTGCTCCTCGCCTGCGCCCCGAATACACACGCCCTGCTGAAGGAGCCGATCCTGCCCGTACCCGCAGAGCACGGGCAGGATCCGCGCAAGGTCGCCCTCGGCAGAGAGCTCTTCTTCGACACGGATCTCTCTCGCGACCGCCGGGTCGCCTGCGCAACGTGCCACAAACCGGATTGGGGCGGGGCGGACGACCGTTTCCCCTCGACCGGTGCCCATGCCACGCAAGGGGTGATCAAGACCCCCACCGTCTTCAATGCCCGGTTCAACATCGCCCAGTTCTGGGATGGCCGCGCGGCCACCCTCGAGGAGCAGCTCGACGGTCCGATCCACGATCCGCGCGAGATGGACTCGTCGTGGCCCTTGATCATCGAGCGCCTGAAAGAGAAGCGTGATTTCCGAAAGCGTTTCGAGCGGGTCTTTCCCGGTGGCATCGACGAAACCAGTCTGAAGGCGGCCCTGGTGGCCTTCGAGAAGAGCCTGATCACGCCCGGATCGCCGTTCGATCGCTGGCTCCAGGGGGACGCCCGGGCGATCAGCGATGCCGCAAAACGTGGTTACCGGCTCTTCAAGAGCTACGGATGTATCGCCTGTCACCAGGGAATCAACGTGGGCGGCAACCTGTTCCAGCGCATGGGGGTACGGGGCGACTATTTCGCGGAACGCCGGCGACCGATTTCCCGGGTCGATCTCGGTCGATACAACGTCACCGCCGATCCCGACGATCGCTTCTACTTCAAGGTCCCCGGGCTGCGCACGGTGGCCCTGCAGAGGTACTTCTTCCATGACGGTGAAGCGACGAGTCTCGACCAGGCCATCCAGCTCATGGGCAGGTACCAGCTCGGTATCGACATCCCGGCCGGGAAACGGCAGGAGATCGCCGAGTTTCTGCGCAGTCTCCTGGGCCGTCACCCGCTGCTGGAGTCGCCATGAGGAGTTCCACCTCTCTCCAGGGGATGCTGATCATGCTGCTGGTCGCCGGCACGGCAGTGGTGTTGTGGAGCCTGCTCAGCAACAGATCGTCAGGCACGGGACAAGACCACTTCGTGGAGACCAGTCGTCTGCTCGGGCTGCGCCAGGCCGAGGTGCGTCTCGACCGTGACCTGCAGCGGATCGCCTCCCTGCGCGTCCACCACTACGATCACCTGGTTGCGGACATGGCCCTTCTCGAAGAGGGTATTCGCACCACCCGTGATCACGAAATTGAGGGGGGAGAACGCTATCTGCGCTACCTCGACGCACTCGAGATCTGGCTGGACAGCCTCGAGAACAAGCTGAATCTCGCCAACAAGATCGTCTCCCGTTCCGCCGCCCTGCGCAATGACCTTCGCTACCTGGATACCCTCATCGGCGATGAGAGGGCCGCCGATTCCGAGATCCGGGATCTGATCAACGACATGTTCTCCTATTTCGTCTTCGGATCGAGTCTTCGCCATCAGGACATCCTGGAAGATCTCGAAGAGGTCCGCGCACTTGCGCAGGAGAACGACCTCGATCTGGACAGGGAACTGGCCAACATCCGCGACTTACTCCACCGCACCAACGATCTGCTCGGGGTGATGGCACGCTACCAGGCAATCGACTCGCGGGCCCTTTTCGAGGAGGCCTATCGCTTCCTCAATCTCCACCAGGAGGCGCAACTGCAGTCGATGGAGGAGAGACGCCAGTTGCTGGTTGTTCTCGCCCTCTTCCTGATGGCTTCCCTGGCATGGAGTTACTGGCGCCTGGAACAGGGGCGTGTCCTGGCCGAATCCGCCCACCGTCGCCTGCGTGACGCGGTGGCCAGTATCGACGAGGGGTTTGCCCTGACCGACTCGGGAGGTCGGGTCCTGATGTACAACGAGAGCTTCCTGGACTGCTATCCCTGGTTGCGCGGGCACCTCGATGAGGGAACGCCCCTGCACGAGATCCTGCGCTGTAACGAGAGACATGGCGTGAGACGGACCCCCCTCACCGGCCGGCCCTCATCCCTCGCCAACGGCCACCGCTCCCATCGGACATTCCTGGAGGAGTTCACGGTCGAGGGAGGCGAGCGGCGCTGGCTGCTGGCAACCGATATCGTCACCGGGGCGGGAGAGAACGTGCTCTCGCGGGTCGATATCACCGACCACAAACAGCAGGAGATCCGCCTGGCGGTCCTCCACCGGGCGGTGGAACAGAGTCCGGTCTCAGTGATCATTACCGACGCGGAGCGCCGCATCGAATATGTGAACCCCACCTTTGAGAGGATCACCGGATACAAACGCAGCGAGGTCGAGGGCAAGAACCCACGCTTCCTCAAATCGGGACGAACACCGGAATCGACCTACCGCTCGATGTGGCAAAGCATCGAGAACGGGAAGATCTGGCATGGCCGTCTGGTTAACCGACGACGGGACGGCACCACTTACTGGGAAGAGAACACCATCGCCCCAGTCAGAGATTCTGCGGGATGCACCACCCATTACATCGCTTTCAAGATCGATGTCACCGACCGCAAGGAGTCCGAGGAGCTACTCCAATTGCATGCCACAGTGTTCGTTAACCTGGCCGAAGGGGTCATTATCACCGATGCCGACGAACGGGTGGTGGCGGTTAACCCCGCCTTCAACCGAATCACCGGACGGTTTCCAGAGGATGTGGTGGGCAAACCCGTGGGGCTGCTCCGTTCTTCCCATCACGACGAGTCATTCTATTGTGCGCTGCGAAACGAGTTGCGCCAGCAGGGGCGCTGGGAGGGTGAGATTACAGACTGCAAGCGGGATGGAACCCCATATCCCGCCTGGACGAGCATCATCCATGTGTCCGGCGCCGAGAAGGGGGCGGGGCACTATATCCTGGTCTTCGACGACATCTCGGAACGCAAGGCCGCCGAGGAGTTCATCCGGCGTCAGGCCAACTACGACGCCCTCACGGGACTTCCCAATCGCAATCTCTTCACCAACCAGCTCGATCACGCGCTGCAGGTTGCGAAACGGGAGGAGTGGAATCTTGCCCTGATGTTCGTCGATCTCGACCACTTCAAGGAGGTCAACGACACGCTGGGCCATCTGGCCGGTGACATGCTCATCAAGGAGGTGGCGGAACGTCTCCTCTCGTGCGTGCGGGATACGGATACGGTGGCGCGTTTCGGCGGCGACGAGTTCGTCATTCTCCTCGAGGGCATTTCGCAGATGATCGATGCATCACGGATCGCCCGGAAGATCCTCGACATCCTGGCGGTGCCGATGGAGATCCAGGGCAATCGCCTGTTCATCGGCGCCAGCATCGGCATCACCGTCTATCCCGGCGATGCCGACGACGTGGTCTCCCTGCTGCGCAATGCCGACATCGCCATGTATCGCGCCAAGGAGGCCGGCCGCAACACATTCCAGTTCTACACCGAAGAGATGAACCGGAAACTGAACGAGCGGGTGCGCATGGTAGTCGATATGCGTCGGGCCCTGAACGAGGGGGAGTTCTCGCTGGTCTACCAGCCCATCGTCCGTTTCCAGGATCGCAAGGTCGAGGGATTCGAAGCGCTGGTACGATGGCAGCATCCGACCCGGGGACTGATCCTGCCCTCGGAATTCATCCCCATCGCCGAGGAGACCGGCCTGATCGAACCTCTGGGCGAACAGGTTCTACGCCTGGCCCTGCAGGAGACACGCCAGTGGCAGGACGCGAACCGGGAGTGGCGGATCTGCGTCAACATCTCCAGTCGCCAGCTCGGCCAGGGGCTGACGGTGGCGCGTATCCGTCAGCTCCTCGAGGAGAGTGGTGTCGATCCGCAGCGCCTCACCCTGGAGGTCACCGAGGGGCTGATCCTCAACCACAGCCGGGAGACCATGGAGTGGATATGCGGCATCCGCGAGATGGGTTGCCAGATCGCCATCGACGACTTCGGCACCGGCTACTCCTCCCTGAGCTACATCAAGCGGTACCCCCTCGATCTGCTGAAGATCGACCGCAGTTTCGTCAGCGACATCGACACGGAGGGAGGTGACACCAGCCTGGTCCAGACCATCCTGGCAATGGCCAGAAGCCTCGGGCTGAAGGTGGTGGCGGAAGGGATCGAACAGGAGGCCCAGCTCCGGTTTCTCATGGCCCACGGCTGCAATTTCGGACAGGGGTACTTCTTCAGCCATCCCGTCACGGCACGGGAACTGGAAACGGGCATGAACCCGGTTGCGGGTGAGGAGAAGGAGTGGCCCGAACCTTTCGAGGTCCCCTGCAGCGGCGGCTGAAGAGAGGGGGCGGTCGGTCGCCCGCCCATCAGCGCTCCGAGGCGCTGCTTCCCTCCATCGGCTGAAAGGGTTCTGCGCGGCCTCCCAGATGACGGGCGAGGAACCGCTCCATCCTGCCGAAGAAATCGAGCCGGTTGGCG
>JALTLT010000159.1 GCA_027001815.1 Gammaproteobacteria bacterium
TCCCATGCGATGGAGCAGATTACCGAGTTCCACGCGGGCCGCGGTATCGTCGGGATGGAACTCCAGCCACTTCTCCAGCTCACTGCGCGCGCCCGGCAGGTCCCCGCCCTTCGACAGCGCCTTGGCGATCCGGATCGCCATTAGCGTGTGCGGCTCGAGCCGCAGGGCACGTCGATAGGCTTCGGCGGCCTCCCGGTAGCGACCCGCCAGCCACAACACGTCACCTTCGACACGCTGCACCGCCGGCGATTTCGGGTGGCGCCGGCGCAGATCCTCTACCAGCCGGACCGCCTCCCGCTCATTGCCCCACGATATCTCGGCGGTCGCCAGGGTACGGATCACGGCAAGGCTGTCGGGGCTCAGTTCGAGGGCAGCATGCAACTCCCCGAGCGCTTCCTTCCGTCGATCGAGCTTGATCAGCACCTCCGCAAGGGCCAGACGGGCCGCGGCATGATTCGGCCGGCCTTCGCGCCAGCGCTCGAGCGGTTCGACAGCCTCCTCATAGCGCCCCTGCCGGTAGAGAATCCGCCCTACGAGAGCCGCCGCGGCGGGATGTCCCGGTCGCAGATCGCGGGCCTCACGCGCCACCTGCATCGCCTCTTCCAGCCGTTTGCCGGCGAGCAGGAGGCCCGCCAGCATCACCCGGGCCTCGAAGTCCGAGCGATTCACCCGCCGTGCCCTCTCGAGCAGCTCGAGGGCCTGGTCCCGTGCCCCGCCTCGCGCCTTGAGGCGGGCCAGGCGGACCATCGCCCGGGTGTTGTCGGGATCCACTTCCAGGATACGCAGGTAGCGGGCGACGGCGTTTTCGGGACGATCGCGGATCTCGTCCACGCGGGCCAGGTTGAGCATGGCGGGAACGAACTGCGGCTCCTTCTCGAGAGCGGCATTCAGCAGCGCTTCCGCTTCATCGAACTTGCGCTGCATGAGCAGGACCCCCGCCAGCAGATTGTCGGCGAAGGCGCTATCGGGATTGCGGGACCGGAGCTCGCGGGCCACCCGTTCCGCCTCTGCAATCTCTCCCTTCTGGATCAGCCCCATGACGAAGAGAACGGTGGAACGTCTGTCGACCCCGGTCTCCTCGAGCCCCTCGCCGAGCAGGGCGCGGGCACGATCCAGATCCCCCTCCAGCAGATAGGTCTCGGCCAGGCGCCGATCGATCTCCTCCCCGGCCGCACCCGCATCGAGCGCCCTTCGAAAGTACTCCCGCGCCCTCTTCAGGTCACCCGCCCGGATGGCGATCTCCCCTACCAGCGAGAGCAGTCCCGCATTCCCCCCCTCCTTCTGCTCCACCAGCGGGTCGAGAACCGAGAGCGCTCCGTGGGGGTCTTCCAGCTTGAGATGGGTGATACCGAGCAGCTTGCGGGCCGCATCGTTTTCGGGCTTCCGGGCGATGTAGCTGGAGAGGTACATCTCGGCCTGTTCGTAGTTGCCCATGGCGAAATCGACGGCACCCAGAAGGAGGAGGGCCGGCCTGAAGTCGAGTCCCTTCTTGATCACTTCGAGAAGATGGCTCTCGGCCCGCTCGAAATCGCCCTGGCGGTAGGCATAGAGGCCCATCAGGTAGTTGGGCATGGGATGCCGGGGAGACCGGGCGAGCATCCTTTCGATCTCCGGCAACGCCTTGTCGTACTCCCCCGCCCCGATCCAGGTGATCACGAGATAGAAGCGGGCATTGAGACCGTAGCGGGCCTGCTCTGCCCCCGGCAGATCGAGGATCGCCTGGTAGCTCTCCGCCGCCTCCTGGAAACGGCGCCCTGCCAGCGCGATCTGGCCCCGCAGATCAAGCAGATCGGGATTGGCCGGGTAACGCTCCAGGGCCCGTTCCACCTGTCTTGCCGCCTCGTCGAAATGCCCATCGTGAAAGGCGAGGCGCGCCTGCATCTCGAGCACCGGTGCCGCCTCCGGAGAGAGCAGCAGCGCCCGGTCGAATGCCTTCATCCCGCTCTCGCGCCTGCCCTCGGCGAAGGCGGCCCGCGCCCTGACCACATGGAGACGGGCCAGCATCTCCGGATCACCCGCCTCCGGCACCTCGATCTCCCCGATCTTCCCGTACTCCCTCTCACCGAGGAGCGCACGGGCCTCGAGCAGGGCAATCTCCACCCCCTCCGCACCGAGTTCCCTCAACCGGTCCACCTGCTTGCGCAGGGCCGGACCGTCACCCAGCCGGTCGTAGATGCGCGCCAGTTCGAGATGGGCATCGAGCCGATCCGGCTTCCTCTGGATGGCATTCTTCAGATGGATGATCGCCGTGGCGTATCCCCCCTTCTGCAGAGCGGCACGGGCCCGCTCGACCTCGTCTCCAGCCACGTTCGAAGCCCTGTCGCAGCCTCCGGTCGCCAGCAGCGCCGCCACGAGCAGCCAGCCCACCCACTTCGAAATACGCCTCGCCTTCTTCTCCATCTGCTCTCTCATCGGTTGTTCCGACCCCGCTCCATCCATCGTCAACCCACCTTGCCCGGACTCTTGTCCTGGTTCCGCAGATGGAACTTGTCCATCAGGGAGTAGAGCGTCGGCCTGGTGATGCCCAGCAGCTTGGCTGCCTGGCTGAGGTTGCCATCGGCCATGGCGACGGCCCGGACCACCGCGCTCCTCTCCGCCTGCTCCCGCACCTCCCGCAGATTGAACGGGAAACGTTGCCCTCCCTGGACGGTGAGTTCGAGATCCTCGGCCGTGACCTGCCCCCCTTCGGCCATGATGACCGCGCGCTTGATCCGGTTCTCCAGTTCCCGCACGTTGCCCGGCCAGTCGTGGGCGTCGATCGCCTCGATCGCCTCTGCCGAGAGTACCAGGCCGCTACATCCCTGCTCCCGGGCGAAACGGTCGAGAAGTACCCTGGCGATGACCGTTGCATCACCTTCGCGCTCTCTGAGGGGCGGGATGCTGATGGACACTTCGCCGATGCGGTAGTAGAGGTCCTCGCGAAACACCCCTTCACGGATGTACTCCTGAAGATCCCGATGGGTCGCGCAGATCACTCGCACATCCACCGGAATCTCCTCCCGGCCACCGAGGCGTTCGATCACCCGCTCCTGCAGGAAACGAAGCAGCTTGACCTGCAGCGCCATGGGCATGTCGCCGATCTCGTCGAGGAACAGTGTGCCCCCGTCGGCAAACTCGATCCGCCCCTTGGTCTGCTTCACGGCGCCGGTAAACGCGCCCTTTTCGTAGCCGAACAGCTCGCTCTCCAGCAGGTTTTCCGGAATCGCCCCGCAGTTGATGGCGACGAAGCGGCCCCGTCTGCCGCTCAGTCGATGAAGCGCCCGGGCGATCAACTCCTTGCCCGTGCCACTCTCGCCGAGCAGAAGGGTGGAGACATTGGCCGGCCCGACCCGCTCGACCATGCGGGCCAGTCTCATCATCTGCGGACTGACCCCGATCACCCCTTCCAGCGCCGAACTCGCACCCTGCAGGGAGCTGTGTCGCAACTCCTCTTCCAGACTCCAGAGCTGCCAGGCGCGATCGACGATCAGACCCAGCACGGCCGCATCGACCGGCTTGTGGTAGAAGTCGTAGGCCCCCAGCTCGATGGCCTTGAGCGCATTCTCCCGGTCGTCGTTGCCCGTCACCACGATGACCTTGCTGGTGGGCGCGAGTTCGAGAATCCGGGCAAGGGTGGCGAGGCCCTCGGAGGCGTTGCTCGGATCGGGAGGGAGACCGAGATCGAGGGTGATCACCGGCGGCTCGTGCCGCCTCAGCGCGGAGATGGCCGATTCACGGTCTTCTGCGAGGATCACCTCGTAATCGTCGAAACACCAGCGAAGCTGGCTCTGCAGGCCCGGGTCGTCCTCGACCACGAGCAGTTTTCTGTTTCTGTCAGCGGGCAATGGATCCTCCTGTCTCGTTGTCCAGAGGGGCATCATCGGCCGTCGCCCGGTAGAGTGGCAGGCGCAACAGGAAGAGGGAGCCCTTGCCCACCTCACTCTCGACGAGCATATCACCTCCCTGAGAGCGGGCAAACTCACGGCTCTCGAAGACACCGAGACCCATTCCCGCATTTCCCTTGGTGGTTACGAAGGGGCGAAACAGGCTGTCTCGCATGAACTCCTCGCTCATGCCGCTGCCGTTGTCGCGCACCGCCACCCACGCCTGCTCCTCACCGTCGTGACCCACCTCCACGACTACCTCTCCGTCATCCGGTGTGGCCTCCTGGGCGTTCTGGATCAGGTGCATGAGGATATCCTGCATCCGTTCGCCATCTACCAGGACTTCGACCGGTCGGCCGGGTACCTTCAGTTCCGGGAGGGGCAGCCCTCCCCGACGCTGACCAACCGCCTGCCGTGCCACCCGACGCAGATCGATGATCCCCTTCCGCTCCCCCGGGTCTCCCTTGCGGAGCTGTTGGAGCATGCGATTGATACGCCGGTTCACGTTCTCGATGACACGGAAGGCATCGGCGACGAAGGCCGGGTTCTCCCGGTGACGGCCGGCATTGTCGATCAGGAGCTGGAGCTGGGCGCCGACATTCTTGAGATCGTGCACCACGAACGAGGAGAGCCGGTTGAACGCCTCGAACTGACGCGCCGCGGCGAGTTCCTCGGAGGTCATCAGCAGAACCAGGTGACTGGCCAGATGGATCCCCACGGTCCGCAGGAGATCACGATCCTCCCAGGTCAGGGTGTGATGCACGCGGGGCGGAGCCAAAACCAGCACACCGACCAGCTGCCGGCTCTGCAGCAGAGGGATGATGAGCCAGAAATCACTCTCGCTCACCCATGGCGGGAGCTGGAGGCCGGCATAGGACTCGGGATGCTCCCGACAATCCTCCACCTCGATCACCTTCTGCTCCGCCTGCAGCCACTGCACGAGCGGGAGATCGGCGGGAAATCTCTCTTCGGCTTCACGCATGTTCCAGCGACGGTAGACCTCGAAGTCGCCGTTCCTGTCCACCGCCCACAGCACACCCGCGGGGCTCTCCACGATCTGCGCCACCGACTTGATGATCCGGATGCCGGGGTCGGGCTCTTCATCGGAACTGAGGGTGGTGGAGAGCTTGGACCACTCGTCACGGTAGTCGTACTTGTAACTGAAGAAGTTGCGGGAGAGGAACAGACGCAGCCAGGCCCTCACCTGACCGGAAAAGAGCACGGCCAGCAGGAGCAGCAGGGCGAGGGTGATGAAGAGGGCCTGGGCGACCCCTCCCCAAGTCCCGCCGAACTCCCGGATATAGTAGCCGGCCCCTCCCATCAGCAGGAGGTAGCCCCCCGCGCCGAGCACCGACGCCGTGTGGAACACCACCTTTCTCGAGACGAAGACGTCCAGTGACCACTGGGGGTTCCGCGCCGCACTCAACATGATCAGGGGAACCACCAGCACGTTTACCCCGCCGCGGGCGATCCAGAGATCCTGATCGATGGTGCCGAAGAGCAGCGTGTGCGCAAAGAGGAAGAAGTCGTAGGCGAAAAGGAATCCGATCCCCATGAAGAGATGCTTGATTCCCCAACGATACTCGGGACGGGTGTTACGGAAGACCTGTTCCAGGAGAATGATACCCGCCAGGGAGGAGAGAACCAGCAGCAGATGGGCGACGAAGGGCCCTGCCAGCAGTCCC
>JALTLT010000160.1 GCA_027001815.1 Gammaproteobacteria bacterium
CCCGCCACCAGTCGACCGAAGGTGTGCATCTGGCGGTTGAGCAGATGGGTCTGGGACTGGATGATCAGGCCGCCGAGAGCGATCATGCCGAGGGTGACGATGGCGGCGATCAGCACCGCCAGCTTGAGGGCGACGGAGATTCTGGGGCGACAGAGATCCTCACCGGCAGGTGCCGCGGTGTGCTCCCTGCCGCTCGGCTGGCCGGCGGTGGGGAGAGGGACGGAGGCCAGTGGGCGCGAGCCGGTGGCCGGATCTGTCATGGTCTGGGTCCGGAAGTGTGACTCGAGGTGTCGGGCCGGGACGGCCGCAGGCGGCTGGCGGTCTCCCTTCGCCGGTAACGGGGATCGTGTCCGGGAAGACGACGCGGACCGGCCCCTTTGCGCCAATCATACCACCAAAGAGGGCGGGGGGTGTGCCCCGATTCCGGTGTGTCGAGGGGGGCATGGTGGGTTTTTTGGTGCGCCCTGAGTACAATAGCCGCCCGATTCATCGCCGGCCGCGCGCTGCGCATCCTCGTTACAGGAGTGCCTCAATGAACCTGATCCGTCCCTTCCGGGGGCTGCGACCCCGTCCCGAACACGCCGCCGAGGTGGTGGCCCCGCCCTACGACGTGCTGGACACCCGCGAGGCCCGCGAACGCGCGGCCGGCCGTCCCTGGAGCTTCCTGCACATCTCCAAGCCGGAGATCGACCTGCCGGAGGGAACCGATCCCTACGATCCGGCGGTCTACCGAAAGGGGGCGGAGAACCTGCAGCGGATGATCGAGGAAGGGATCCTGATGCGGGAGGAGAGACCCTGCTACTACGTCTACCGTCTGCAGATGGGAGAGCACGTGCAGACCGGCCTGGTGGCGGTCGCCTCGGTGGCCGACTACGAGCGCAACCGGATCCGCCGCCACGAGTTCACCCGGCCGGAGAAGGAGGACGACCGGGTGCGCCAGATCGACGCCCTGAATGCCCAGACCGGACCGGTCTTCCTCACCTACCGTCACCGGCAGGAGGTGGACGAGATCGTCGCCGGTGTCTGCAAGGGAGAACCCCTCTACGATCTGACCGCCGACGACGGTGTCCGCCACACCTTCTGGGTGATGGCGGACGAGATGCAGCAGGCGCGCATCACCGGACTCTTCGATGCCATGCCCTGCCTCTACATCGCCGACGGCCACCACCGCTCCGCGGCGGCGGCGCGGGTGGCGGCCATGCGCAACGGTGGCCAGCCGCCCTCCGGCGAGCATGGCTGGGACTACTTCCTGTCGGTGATCTTCCCCGACAACCAGATGAAGATCCTCGACTACAACCGGGTGGTGAAGGATCTCAACGGGCTGTCGCCGGAGGCGTTTCTGAGCCGGGTGGCCGAGGCGTTCCGGGTGGAGCCGGCGGCGGAGGCGGTGCGGCCCGCGCGGACCGGGGAGTTCGGCATGTACCTGGCGGGGCGCTGGTATCGGCTGACGGTCCACCCGGATCGGGTACCGGCGGACGATCCGGTGGGGCGTCTCGACGTCAGCGTGCTCGCCGACCAGCTCATCGAGCCGGTGCTGGGCATCGCCGACCCGCGCCGTGACAAGCGCATCGACTTCGTCGGTGGAATCCGTGGCCTGGGCGAGCTGGAGCGGCGCGTCGACGAGGGGGGGTGGGCGGTCGCCTTCTCCCTCTTCCCCACCCGTCTCGAGGAGTTGATGGCGGTGGCGGATGCCGGCGAGGTGATGCCCCCCAAGTCCACCTGGTTCGAGCCGAAGCTGGCCGACGGTCTGGTCTCCCACGTCCTCGACGAGTGAGGGGGGAAGGGCGGGGTCAGGCCTCCACCTCCTCCTCTTCCTCGCCTTCGCCGGAGAAGTCGTAGCTCAGCTCGTCTTCCGGTTCCTGGACGAAGTTGCCCTGGATGTAGTTGACGCCGCACTGCCAGAGGATGGAGAGGCTGTTGGCGTCCTCGACGAAGTGGGCGATGGTCTGCTTCCCCTCCTCCATCGCCTTGTCGACGATACTTCGCACCATCTCCTGATTCTCCGGGTTGCCCACCAGATCGGTGACGAACACCGGATCGATCTTGAGGTAGTCCACCTCCAGATGGTTGAGCAACTGGAAGGAGTTGACGCCGTTGCCGAAGTGCTCGAGGCTGATGGCGCAACCCAGCTTGCGCAGTGCATTGATCATGTCGCGGGTGGCGGCGAGGCGGGTGACTGCATCGGTCTCGCTGATCTCGAAGACCAGCGAAGAGGGTTCGAGTTTCAGCTCCTTGAGCTGCTCCGCCACCAGGGCAGCGATGGAGATCTCCTCCAGGGAGGCCCCCCCCAGCTTGACGAAGAAGCGGGTGTCGTGGCCCTGGCGATGGCGGTAGGCGAGGATCCGGCAGGCGTGGCGGATCACCCACTGGTCGATGAGCGGCAACAGCCCCTGGCGCTGGGCGGCGGGCAGGAACTCGAGGGGGGAGATCAGCTCCTCCTCCTCGCCGGCCAGCCGCAACAGCACCTCGTACTTCTCTCCGGCCTTTCCGTGCAGGCTGGCGATGGGCTGGAACACCAGCCGAAAGCGGTTGTTGCGCAGCGCATCGTGGATCCGCTCCTGCCAGAGGGTGTCGTCCGGCTCCTCCTCCTCGTGCTTCTCGAGGGTCTCGAAGATCTGCCAGCGGTTGCCACCCGCGTCACGCGCCACCCGGCAGGCGGTCTCGGCGCGCTCGAGGATCGAACGGGCCGTGTCGGCGGTCTCGCCCACCACGCCGATGCCGATGCTGCAGGTGCCGGTGAGCGACTGCCCGTCGGCCTCGAACAGGTGCTGCTCCACCGAGGCACAGATGGCGTGAGCGAGTGCCTCGATGCGACGGATGTCGCGGCCGCTGGTGAGGACGGCGAAGGAGTGATCGCCGAAGCGGCAGGCGACGTCCTCCTCGTCGTCGCAGTGGTTGCGGATCAGGGTGGCGACGTCGCTGAGAATCAGGTTGCTCCCTGCCACTCCCGTGCGCTCCTTCAGTTCCAGGTAGTTGTCCAGCTCGAGGTAGAGGACGGCACGGATCTGGCTGCTGTCCATGGCACCGCTCACCGCCTTTTCGAGAGCCTCCATGAAGTGGTCGTGGTTGTAGAGGCCGGTGAGCAGGTCGCGAATGGTGAGCTGCTCGAGCTGATCCATCAGCGCGTGGGTGTCTTCGAGCTGGCGGATGATGATCTGGGTGCAGGGTTCACCGTCGATGGAGGCGGGGGCGAAGTCCATGCTCACCTCGATGGTGCGGTGGTCCGTGCGACGGACCTTCAGCGACAGCGAGGAGTTGCAGCCGCCGTCCCGGCACTCGCGCAGGAACTCCTTGAACTTCCTGTGATCCTCGGGCGCCACCAGGTCCATGATCGGAGTGCCCTCCACCTCTTCCGCACTGGCGAAGCCGAAGATCTCCAGGTAGACGGGATTGGCGTAGATGTGCATCCCTTCGTGGATGTAGGCGATGGCGTCCCGGGAGCTGTCGAGAAGGCTGTGGCACCGCTTCTCCGCCTCCCGCAGGGTGTGCTGGCAGTTGCGCAGCCGGCGGCGCTGGAGAAGGTTGTCGATCT
Source organism: Gammaproteobacteria bacterium (assembly GCA_027001815.1). Classification (GTDB taxonomy): domain Bacteria; phylum Pseudomonadota; class Gammaproteobacteria; order JALTLT01; family JALTLT01; genus JALTLT01. The sequence goes on from JALTLT010000160.1 coordinate 3,533, forward strand.
CCCGCTCCACCACCGCGAGCAGGTGCTGGGCGTGATTGGGGGAGACCACGTCGCGGATCCCCTGTTCCACCATGGAGCCGATCACCTCCGGATCGAGTTCCTCCTCCACGCCCAGCAGCGGGATATCCTTCTCCATCTTCCGCACCATCTGGCGCACCTCGTCGAGGGCCGGGCTCGAGGCGTCGAGGGCGCAGAGGATCAGATCGATCTGATGGGCCTGGAGAACCTCGCGCAGGGCGTCGCTGTCCTCCGCCGCATAGGGGCGCACGGCGAGGCCGCCGTTGCGCATGAGACTGACCAGGATCTCTGCGCTGTCCAGGGAGTCGTCGATGACGACGAGTCGAATCAGGTTGTCGCTGTTCAAGTTTCGCCTCCTCGGGGGGCGAGTACCGATCGATTGTTCAATGGTGCTGCAAACCCCTTGTCGGTGCAAGGGTAAGGACGTCTCCCCCGCCCTTCCGTACCCTCAGGGAAGGTTCGGGCGGAGAAATTCCGTGCCGGCCCCTGGCGGGGCTTGCGCATCCTCCGCCATAGGTGCGAAACTCCCCTCATGTCCCTGCTCTTTCGGGCACGGACGGGAAGGCGACCGGGGGGATGCGCCGGCCGGGATCCCGCAGGACGGCACGGGGAGGCTGCCACCGCGGAGGGGTGGGAGGGTTCTCCGGGACTGCGGGGGCGACGGCTGGGTGAAGAGCCACGCAACAGAAGACTACAGGGGTTGCAAAGACAACGATGCACGGTATCACGGTACGTTCGGAACAGGAGAGTGATCTGAAGGCCATCGAGGTGGTGCACTTGAGCGCCTTCGAGGGGGATCAGGAGGTGGCCCTGGTGGGGGCGTTGCGCAAAAGCAAGACCTACGATGCCGAGCTCTCCCTGGTCGCGGAGTTCAACGGCCGTATCGTCGGTCACGTCCTGCTCAGTCCGGCGCGCATCGAGCGTGACGGGACGGTGGTCAACATCCTTCTGCTGGCGCCCATGGCGGTGGTGCCCTCCCAGTCGCACCGGGGAATCGGCTCCGAACTGGTTCGCGAGGCCGAGGCGCGGGCGCGACAGAAGGGTTTCGAGGCGATCGTCGAAGTGGGACAGCCCAACTACTACCAGCGACTCGGTTTCGAACCGGCGGAGCGGTGGGGGCTGGGGTCCAACCTGCCGGTGGAGACGGCCATGATCACCGCCCGCGAGCTGACCCCCGGCGCCCTGGAGGGGGGTGGGAAGGTGATGGCGCCCCCCCAGTTCCTCGATCTCTTCTCCTGACATCCCCCGTCCGGCACGCTCGGGAGACGGCTGCCCCGCGACGAGGTGCGCGAGGCTCTCCGCCCAAGCCTTGCCGGCCGCCATTCGTCACCCCTTCGTTTCGACGGTTATTGCCCGCCCGAGCCGGCGATGGGCTCCTCGCGTCCGGCGAGGGGGAGCAGGCGATAGGTGAAGAGCGAGATGCCGGCGAGGCTCTCGCGGCATTTCTCCAGGCGGACCCTGCGCAGGGTCGTCTCCCGCCACAGGTGCAGTACGTTCCTGCTGCCGAACCGGCCGGTGGGCACCGCCAGCGTGGGGCGGGATCGTCTCGCGCAGCGGGGGATCGCCAGGACCGCCTCCTGGGGACCGCTTCCCTTCGCCGCCCACCAGATCTGCAGGGTGTCGCACAGCAGCTCCACGCCGATCCGTATCTGTCCGTTCCTGAGGCAGTGCAGCCAGCGCACCACGCCGAGCTGCCAGGCATGGTCGCGTGTGCCCGCATGACGGAACGCGACGGGCTGTCCCACCTGGATGGGGCGGGAGGAGGGGGCGGCCCGAAGACAGTAGCCGTTGGCACCGGTATCGAGGATCTCCCACTGGAGAGGGACGCTGGCCTCTGCGTGCCGGGCGCGTAGCCGGGAGAGATCGGGTGGCTCCGTTCGTTCGATGCAGGGGTCCTGGGTCGGCACTCCCTCCGCCAGCATCCCGGCACCGGGCAGCGGGGCGAGGTCGAGG
>JALTLT010000161.1 GCA_027001815.1 Gammaproteobacteria bacterium
GGGTGACGTACTCCTGGTTGGCAGCGCACAGGACGTTGTCCGGCATCGCCGCACCACCGGTCACCCGGGCCCAGACGTCGGCCACGGTGACCGGGCCGGTGACCGCGAGATCGGAGCCCGCGGTGCCGAACCGCTCGCGAAGGGAAGCAAAGAATCGGACCTGAATGCTCAATGGAATCCTCCCGGCAGGGGTGATGGATCGGAAGGGGCCTCTATCCCGCCGGAGACATTGCCTGAACGGGGGGGGCTCGCCTACCATGCGACCATGAGAGGCGCCTCTCGCTCTGCCACACAACAGGAAGCAGCGATGACTAATTTAACCCATTTCAACGCCGACGGCGAGGCACACATGGTGGATGTGGGCGACAAGCCCCACACCCGCCGGACCGCGGTGGCCGAAGGGTGGATCCGGATGCAGCCGGAGACCCTGGCGATGGTGATGGAGGGAGGCCACCGCAAGGGGGACGTGCTGGGCGTCGCGCGTGTCGCCGGCATCATGGCCTCCAAGCGCACGGCCGATCTGGTTCCCCTCTGTCATCCCCTGGCGCTCACCCGCGTGGACGTGGAACTGGAACCCCGGCCGGAGCAGGAGCGCATCCACTGCACGGTGACCGCCGAGACCACCGGCCCCACCGGTGTCGAGATGGAGGCGCTGACCGCCGTCCAGGTGGCCCTGCTCACCATCTACGACATGTGCAAGGCGGTGGACAGGGGTATGGAGATGGGCGGCGTCCGGCTGCTCTACAAGGCGGGCGGCAAGTCGGGCGAATGGCGGCGCGATGCCGACACCGGGAGATCCAACCAGGAGAAGGAGACGACATGAAGCTGGATGTCTACCTCGATGAAGAGATGGTGCCGGTGGAGATTCCCCGGGAGGTGCTGGACAACGGCGAATCCTTCTTCGCCAAAATGGACGAGGACATGGCGCGGGGCTGGAAGATCGGCCCCACCTGGGTGGAGAATCCCGACCTCGAGCAGCGCGCCCAGGTGGCGGCGGATCGCCTGGCGGTGGCCATCGAGACCGGCAACAAGCGACTCGCCTCCCTGCTCGCCGGTTACATCGTGAGCCGCCTGCCGGGAGTCAAGGCGGTCCGCATCGATCCCAACGGCGAGCCGCTCAACACCGAATTCTGGCGGGGCGCCTGATCCTCCGGCCCCTTCATCCCAGGTGTTGGCGCAGGAACTCGTGGATGAAACGGGCGGGGCGCGCGCTGGCGAAACGCCCCAGCTCCTCGCCGTCTCGGAAGAGGACGATGGTGGGAAAACCGCGCACCCGGTAACGACCGGCGAGCTTCATGTTCTCCCCCTCGTCCACCTCCACCTTGGCGAGCAATACCCGCCCCTTCTCGTCGGCGATCACCCGCTCGAGGACGGGCGCGATCACCAGGCAGGGGGAGCACCACTCCGCCCAGAAGTCCACCATGACGGGGGTGTGTCGGGAGCATTCCAGCACCCGCTGCTCGAAGTCGTGGAGATGGGCCTCGAAGATCCAGGGTGAAGGGGACATGCAACCTCTCTTTCGTAATGCGAAAACGGTACGGGCAAAAAACGGCATGATTCTACAGGAAACACTCGCCTTCGACACCCGCGGAAGGGGCACCCGCGGCATCACCACGGAGATCGCCGACGTGGTCTCCGCCAGCGGCATCTCCACCGGCCTCTGCCACATCTTCGTCCACCACACCAGCGCCTCGCTGATGCTGTGCGAGAACGCCGATCCCACGGTGCGTGCGGACCTGGAGCGCTTCATGCAGCGGATCGCCCCCGATGGCGACCCCCTCTGGCAGCACGACATGGAGGGGCCGGACGACATGCCGGCCCACATCCGGACGGTGCTCACCGACGCGGGCCTCACCGTTCCGGTCACCTCCGGACGGCTGGGCCTCGGCACCTGGCAGGGGATCTATCTCTGGGAGCACCGCACTCACGGCCACCGTCGGCGGGTGACGGTTACCGTGCAGGGGGAGTAGCGCGGCGAGCGTGGGAGGCCCCCTCGCTGAGGTGCGGAAGCGCTGTCACCTGGCGGCCGCGACGTAACAGATCCACGACTCCTGGTTCTCCGCCTCGGCCACCTCCTCGTAGCGGCCGGTGGAGACCAGATACTCGTCCTCCTCCTCTCCCTCCTCGAACTGCTCCCAGAAGACATGGATGGAGGAGAAGCCCGCCTCGGCGAGCAGATCACGGATCTCGGGGAGGGTCCAGATGCGCCAGCGGTAGCTGAAGGCGCGTTCCAGGGCACTGCCGTCGGGAAAGCGGAAATGGATGTGGCACTCGGCCCGGTGATCGATGGGGTTGAAACTCGCCTGCTCCCAGACGAAGGTGAACTCCCCTTCGATGTCCCGCTCCTCCTCCACCGTGTCGAACGCCTCGCTCCCGCCATAGCAGTCGAGCACCAGCAGCCCCTCTTCGGTGAGGGAGGAGGCGGCATTCTCGAACCAGCGGCGCAGTGAGGCACGATCGAGAAGACCGTTGTAGCTGAAGTTGAAGCCGCACACCAGGTCCACCGGATCGGTACGCACATCGAGCACGTTGTCCTGGACCAGGTGGATGCGGGAGGCGATCTCCTTCCCCGCCGGCTCCACGTTGTGGAGCCGCCCCCACTCCAGGGTATCGCGACACAGATCGACGCCGATGGCGGTACGCCGTGGATCGCTGCGACACCACTGGGTGGCCAGCAGCGCCGTACCACAGAAATCCTCCCGCAACGAGAGAGGCGACCGCCCCCGCAGGCGGCGGAAGAGATCGTCGAGCTGTGCCACCTCGGCCTCGGGATCCTGGACGGAACGCTGATAGAGCGCGTGACGATCCGCCTGTTCCGCCTGCAACGCCACTCCGCGACCGGTCCGCTGCCGTTTCGATCTCGCTCTCATCCTGCCTCCTGGTGTTCTCGATCGGGCCGAACCACACGAGAGAGCGTGGCCGGGTGGGTCCCAGGGCCCTGGCGGCCTGTTGGCGGCACAGGGATGTGCCGTTGCATTTTCGAAGGCGGCAGGCCATCGAACAGGAAGGAACCGGGAAATCGCTTTTCCCGGTTCCGGGGTTGAAAAAGCCCACGGAAGGGCTTTTTCAACCTCCTGCCAAAGCGGCACGGCTCCGCCTTGCCGCGAACCGGCAGGCGACGACTGAACGCGATATGGTATGTTGCCGGGTCAATCCGATCAACAGGATGTCGAAGAAGCCCTTCCCGGAGGTTTTTCGAGATCCTGCCGATCGAACCGGCGACGATGGACGTCGTGTTCAGCCGCCGGGTGCCGGTTCACGGGCCTGTCATGAATGAAATCCGTCGGTCAGGGGTGCGAGGCGATGCCCCGGCCCGGGATTGCGGCACCCCACAAGGGAACCACCCTCGCCCTGCGCCCTCAACGCGACACATGTCCATTGCCGGGCCGGCATGATCATCGGGTCGGCGGCTCCCATGCCATCTCCGGCTGGACAATCAAAGACACACATTCCATAGTTATATAGGAAACTCTGACAATTCATCCCTGAATTGTCGGAGTACGGGAGCCGAAAAACGCGGTTTTCGGCTCCCTCGCAAAATCAATCACCTGCGGTGACTGATTTTGGCGGCACATCCCTGTGCCGCAGGAATCTCTGAATAAATCAGAGATTCCTATAATCATAAAGGCTATCAGGCTGTTGAAAAACACCGTTTTTCGGCAGCCTGTGGTGCGGTGCAGGGATGCACCGCCGTTTTCAATGACGTCAAGTCATTGAAAACGTGAGGAAGCCGGAAATCACATTTTCGGCTTCCGGCGTTGAAAAAGGCCAGGACGGCCTTTTTCAACATCCTGCTATTGAGAAGCGGTTCCCGCTGCCTCCCGGCAGGGGAGACAACCAAAGACAAGACTCTCCGCACCACCCGTCGCCGCGGAGAGAGGAGAGATGGGGATACCCACCGATGACCCATGAACGATTCCTGACCATCGCGCGTGCCGCGAGGCTGGTTGGTGTTCGACAGGGAGAGCTGCGCCGTCGCGTGCGCGAGGGTGAACTCTCGCTCCATGATGGCATGATCGATCGGGAGGAGCTCCTCACCCTCTACTCCGACCGGAGCACGGCGCCTCACGCCGACGACGTGGAACAGCTCGTTCGCCATGTTCTCGATGCACCTGCCGAAGAGCGTGGCCCCCTCATCGAGGCGATGGCGGAACGGATCCGCGAGATGGGCCACGAACTGGCAGTGGCCCGCAGCCAGCTTCATCTCCACCAGCAGCTCGTCGAACGACTGCAGTTAAAACTGGCCTCGCTGGCCAGACTGGACGAGGAGGGCTCTCCGCTGCGCAACCTGAGCGACTGGTTCTCTTCACACGTGGAAGGCGTCCACCAGGAGGCGGGCAGCCTGCGGGCCATGGAGGCGGAGGACGCCTTCCTGCGCGTGGTAGCCGCCCATGTGCGCACCCTGCCCGACGGGCGGGGCTTTTTCGTGGAGGGAGCCGACTCCCTGCTGAGGGCCGGTCTGCGTGCCGGAATCCCCCTCGCCTATGGCTGTCGGGATGGCCGTTGTGGCCGATGCAGCGCCCAGCTCGTCTCGGGGAGGGTCCGTGGCCTGGAAGGATACCAGCCCGAAGACGACCGGCTCCTGCTCTGCCGAACCACTGCCGTCACCGATCTCATCATCGAGACGGAGGTGCACGCCTCCCCCGATCGCCTGCCGCTCCAGCAGCTCGGCGCCCGTATCCATCGCGCCCATCGGCTCCAGGGAGGGGTGCTGCTGCTGGAGGTGCGACCCGATGAGGCCCGGCGTCTGCAGTACCTGGCCGGCCAGCGGGTGAAATTCTCCCTGGACGATGTGGAGACCGAGTTCTCCATCGCCAGTTGCCCTTGCGAGGAACACCTGCTGCAGTTCCACGTCCCCCTCGACCACCCGGTAGTACCGCACCTGCAGGAGGGCGCCACCGCCCGGCTGGAGGGGCCACGGGGAGAGTTCGTGCTCGATGCCGATTCGCCCCGGCCGGCCCGATTCCTCTGCTGGGGCAGCGGTTTTGCGCCGGTCAAGGGGCTGGTCGAACACGCCCTCTCCATGGATATCATGGAGGCGGTGGAGGTCCACTGGTGGGCCGACAGCCGGATCGGCCACTACATGGCCAATCTCTGCCGCTCCTGGTCCGACGCCTTCACCACGGTCCGCTGCATCCTCCACGACGCGGAGGCCCCGCCGGAGTCCCTGCTCGGCGACCTGGAAGAGGAGGTCACCGCATGGGACTACTACCTCGCCGGCCCGTCGGCTGCCCTTGAGCGGATGACGGCGTTACTGCACAATCGGGGAGTTGCGGAGAACCAGATCCGACAGGAGCGTCTCGATACGGCATAGGCGCTCATCCGGATACCCGGGGGAGGCTCTCTCCCCGCGACAGACAGACGGGCCGCGATCGGCCATGACTCCCCCGACGGGCCCCCAAGAGGCCTCATCCCCCCATGACCAGAGCCCGCACCCAATTCGTCGGCAACCCGGAACGTCGGGTGAGCACCCTCCTCTTCTCCGGACTGCTGCTCCTGCTGCTGCTCGCCACCCTCTTCGCTCCCTCGGCAGGCGCGCGGGAGGTGGTCATCGGGGTGCTCGCCCACCGTGGGACGGAGGAGGCGCTGGCCCGCTGGCAACCCACTGCCGGCTACCTCAACAGCATGATCCCCGAACACACCTTCGTGATCCGGCCCCTGGATCTCGACGGTCTGCGTTGGGCCACCGCCAACCAGGAGCTGGACTTCATCCTCACCAACCCCGGTAATTACGTGGAGCTGGAGTCGGACTACGGTGCCACCCGACTGCTCACCCTGCGAAACCGCTTCGGCGACCAGCCCTACACCGTGTTCGGCGCGGTGATCTTCACCCGCTCCGACCGTGACGACATCACCTCCCTCCGGGATCTGGAGGGAAAGAGCTTCATGGCGGTGAGCCGGGACGCCTTCGGCGGATTTCAGATCGCCTGGCGGGAACTGAAACTCAACGGCATCGACCCCTTCAAGGACTTCTCGCGGCTGGAGTTCGCGGGCTTCCCGCAGGATCAGATCGTCATGGCGGTCAAGGAGGGGCGGGTGGACGGGGCCACCGTGCGCACCAACATCCTCGAGCGGATGTCTGCGGAGGGAAAGATCCGGTTGGGGGACTTCCGCATCCTGGCGCCCCGCATCACCAGCGGCTTCCCCTTCGGCCACAGCACCCGCCTCTATCCCGAGTGGCCTCTCGCCCGTTCTGCCCAGACCTCGGACGATCTTGCCCAGCAGGTGGCGGTGGTCCTGCTCACCATGCCTCAGGACCATCCGGCCGCCGTGGCCGGCCGCTATGCCGGCTGGACGGTCCCCCTCGACTACCATCTGGTCCACGAACTGCTGGTGGAGCTCGGTCTGGGTCCCTATCAGGTCCAGCCCACCCTCGAGGATCTCCTTGCCGCCTACGCGGAGTGGATCGCCGCCGGCCTGGCGTTGCTGCTGCTGTTGAGCGGCACTACCGCCTACGTCCTCCACCTCAACCAGCGGCTCAAGCAGTCCAAGTATGTACTGGAGATGGAGGTGCGGGAACGGATGCGGGCCGAACGGGGACTGCTCCATCTCAGCAGCGCCCTCGAACAGAGCGCCGACATCGTCATGATCACTGACGTGGATGGCGTCATCGAGTACGTCAATGCCGCATTCGAAGAGGTGACCGGCTACGATCGCGAGGAGGCGGTCAACTCGCCGGCGCGGATCCTCAAGTCGGGATACCACGACCAGGAGTTCTACGAGCGGCTCTGGTCCACCATTCTGGAGGGTCGGGTCTTCAAGGAGGTGATGATCAACCGCCGCAAGGACGGCAGTCTCTACTACGAGGAGAAGACCATCACCCCCCTCAAGACCGAGGATGGCCGGGTCCTCAGCTTCGTCTCCACCGGACGCGACATCACAAGGCGGATCGAGGCGGAGGAGCGCGCGCGCCAGCGGGAGGCGCAACTGGCCCACGTCTCCCGCATCAGCCTGATGGGCGAGATGGCCTCGTCGCTGGCCCACGAACTGAACCAGCCGCTGGCGGCCATCGTCAACTACGCCAACGGTTGTCTGCGTCGCCTGGAGCAGCCGGAGATCGATCGCGATGCCCTGCGCCAGGCCCTGGAGAGCATCTCCACCCAGGGGGAGCGCTCGGGCCAGATCATCCATCGACTGCGCAACTTCATGCGGCGGGGGGAGCCCCAGCGTACCAGCGTCACCGTCCGCCAGGTGGTCGCGGAGGCGTGTGAGCTGGCGGCGCTGGAGGCGAAGAACAAGCGCATCACCATCAAGCAGGAACTGGTGGACACCTGGGACCAGGTGAGCGGCGACCCCATCCAGCTCGAGCAGGTGATCCTCAACCTGATCCACAACGCCATGGAAGCGATCCATGGCTGCGAGAACTGCCCCCGGGTCGTGCTGATCCGCTCCTTCATCCAGGAGGGGAGGATCTCGGTCGAGGTGATCGACACCGGCCCGGGTCTGCCGGAGAAAGACATGGAACACGTCTTTGAGGCATTCTATACGACCAAGAGCGATGGCATGGGCATGGGGCTCTCCATCAGCCGCTCCATCATCGAGGCGCTGGGTGGAAGCATGTATATCCGCCCCAACCTGCCACAAGGGGCCCGCTTCGGTTTCTCCCTGCCCCTGGAGAAACCGGAGGCTCCCGCCAGCGAATCCGTCACCAAGAGAGAGGAGAAGAGCCTGCCGTGAGCGATGACACGACCCCGAAACCGACCGTCTTCGTGGTGGACGACGACCAGGCGGTGCGTGATTCCCTGCGCTGGCTTCTGGAGTCGGTGGGCCACGGGGTGGAGACCTTCGAATCGGCCCACGAGTTTCTCGACAGCTACGACCCCAACCGGCCCGGCTGCCTGGTGCTCGACGTGCGCATCCCCGGCATGAGCGGGCTGGAGCTGCAGGAGACGCTGGCCGCGCGAGCCATGGCCATCCCCATCATCATGATCACCGGTCACGGCGACATCTCCATGGCCGTCCAGGCGATGAAGGACGGTGCCCTCGATTTCATCGAGAAACCGTTCAACGACCAGTTGCTGCTGGACCGGGTCCAGTATGCCCTCAACGAGGATGCGCGGCGCCGGCGCGACCGGGCGGAAAAGGAGGTCCTGCTGGAACGGGTGGCGCAGCTCACTCCCCGCGAGCTGGAGGTGATGCGGGAGGTGGTCGCGGGGCACCCCAACAAGGTGGTCGCCCATACCCTGGGGATCAGCGTCAAGACGGTGGAGATTCACCGCGCCCGTGCCATGGAGAAGATGCAGGCCGGCTCTCTGCCGGAACTGGTGGCCATGTGCATCGCCTGCGGTCTTCATCAGGGGAAACCCTGACAATAAACGGGGCATCTCCTGATTCACTCCCCCCGCCATTCCGTGTAAAAATTTCCGTCATGCTGCCCGGGTAGGCTTGGGACATTCCCCTCGGGAATGGAGTACAGGCCGCGACGGGGGCCGGCAACGCACCAGCCCGAATGGCGCCCTTGGCACTCACCACAGGTGAGGCCGATCGAAGAGGGTCCTTCGCAGCGCTACAGGATGTCGACACCACCAGGAAAGGACGGAGAGAAGCCATGGAACATCGCTGGAACGAGAGAAAGCCGGTCAGACTCGACGTTTCCCTGCAGTCCCCTCTGCTGGGCTTCATCAGTGGCCGGGCGGAGAACATGAGCCTCGGCGGCATCTATGTCCGCCTCGCCCCCTCCCTCACCCTGTGCCGCAACGCCATGGTCCAGGTCCACTTCTCCGACCTGGGCTCCGACGAGCCCCTGCCCGCCCTGGTGGTTCGCTGCGACGAGAAGGGCGCTGCCCTGATGTTCACCGATTTCGAGGAGGACACGGTGGCCCGGCTCCACCGGCTCATCGAGGAAGGTAAGAACGGCGGTCGTGAGCGGGAAAAAGGTGTCGGCCAGGTGGCCCATCCCGCCTTCGGCGTGCTGTGTGCCAACGGTCACTGACTTCCCACCGAAAGCGGCCGGGACGGGAAAGGCCTGCCTCCGGGCGGGCCTTTCTTTTGTCACCCCGTCACCCCGGGCTCGTCTCAGAAGGGATTCCAGGTCCGCTTGCGGGAGAACTTGAGATAGCCCACGTTGACCCCCTGGCGCCAACCCACCCCGGCCCGGACCGGCGCGACGATGGTGTCACCGTTCTGCAGATAGGTGACGCCCACCCCTCCCACGAAATAGAGACTCCCCTCCACTCCCGGATAGCGACGGAAGAGGTCGTCCGCACCGGACAGGTGGTAGACCAGCATGAAGACCTTGGCGGCACTCCCGCCCACATCGAAGCCGAGAGAGGGCCCCTGCCAGTAGACCTCCCGACGTGTCCCGCCGGCGGTCACCAAGGTACCGTGACCGTAGCGGACACCCACGGCGAGGGCACCACCGGCCTCCTCCCCCTCGATCCAGCCGTTGGGACGCCCCTGGTCGCGAAACACCTTGCGCAACACATCCGCCAGTTCGCGGCTGGTGGTACCGAAAAAGGCCTCGGCCGCGGCCAGCACCTTCTCCTCGTCGAAGGTGGCCTCCTCCTCCGGAACCGCCTCCCCGGCTACGGCTACCGGCACGGTGGCGGTGAAGGCGAGCAGAAGCAGCATCGCGAAGGTGCGGAACCCGGGCATTCGAGCCATTGTTCTCCTCCTGGCAGGATGTTGAAAAAGGCCGTCCTGGCCTTTTTCAACGCCGGAAGCCGAAAATGCGATTTCCGGCTTCCTCGCGTTTTCAATGATCTTTCGTCATTGAAAACGGCGGTGCATCCCTGCACCGCGGCACAGGCCGTCGAAAAACGGTGTTTTCCAACACCCGATCAATCGCGGTCGGGCATCTCTTCGCCGGGTGGCACCGGCCCGTAGGGCTCCTCCCGGTGACTGTCGTGGTAGTGCATGCGGTAGAAGACGAACTCCTCGGGCGTATGGAAGTGGAGGAAGGGGTTGCCCCGCTGCTGCTCCTCCAGGGTGGTGCTCTCCACCACCGCATAGTCGTGGCCGGGGCGCACCACCGTCTCCGGCGGAAGCTCCGCGACCAGCCGCTTGAGTGTATGATACATCTGTTCCGGGTCACCCCCGGCCAGATCGCAACGGCCGCAGCCGTAGACGAACAGGGTATCGCCGGAGAGAAGCTGGTTGCCCAGGCGGTAGCAGGCCGAGCCGGGGGTGTGACCCGGCGTATGCAGCACCTCGATCTCGCTCTCCCCGAGCAGGATGCGATCTCCTCCATGGTGCAGGACCGGACGTGCCAGCCGCCGTCCCCAGAATCGGGCCTCCGGCTTCAGGAGGTGGATCGCCGCATCGGCCCTCTCCAGCACCTGTTCGATGGCGTTGACGTGGTCGTGATGGGAGTGGGTGAGGAGGATGTCGGTGATGCGCAGGCCTCGCTGTTCCGCCGCCTGGAGGATGGTGTCCGGCTCCCAGGCCGGATCCACCACCGCGGCACGAGAGGTTGCGCGGTCGGCCAGCAGATAGACGATGTTGGCCATCGGCCCCAGCTCCAGCGGGAGGATCTCGAAAGATGGCTCGGCCGGCATGTAACCCTCCGAAATCTGGTGAAAACAGGCAACCCCGGGGAACTTCTCCCCCCCTTTAGCAGGATGTTGAAAAAGGCCGTCCTGGCCTTTTTCAACGCCGGAAGCCGAAAATGCGATTTCCGGCTTCCTCACGTTTTCAATGATCTTTCGTCATTGAAAACGGCGGTGCATCCCTGCACCGCGGCAGAGGCTGCAGAAAAACGGAGTTTTTCAACAGCCTGTCAGGATAGCAGCCTGTCGGCCTTTGACAGGCTGTCAGGTTCTGGTGCTTTCCGCGGCACAGAGTGACCTTCAGCTCGAAGTCCGACAGGCTTATAGCGCGACCGTTTCACGAATCGCGGTCACCGGCCGATACATGACGCGAACCGGCGGCTGCGGGGCAGCACCCGCCCCCTCCCCTGCGGACGCCGGTGACGGAGGCGGTTCCAGGAAAGACCATGCCACGGCAGAAAGCAGACATCAACCGGCTTCAGGTGGGAAGCTACGTCCAACTGCCCTTGCGGTGGATGGACCACCCCTTCCTGTTCAACGCCTTTCTGATCCGCACGGAGAGCCAACTGGAGACACTTCGGCGGCTGGGTCTCAAACAGGTGTGGTACGACCCGGAGAAGAGCGAGGCCCCCCTCCTCTCACCCCTCCCCGGAGAAGCGGAGGAGGGGGGGGAAGAGGAAGCGACGGAGGAAGAGAACCCAACGCCGGATGGACCGCTCGACATCTCCGCCACGGCGATGCCCCTGGACGACGCCCTGATGGCCGAGAAACGGGCTCGCATGGCGATCAACCGGGAGAAGCGGAAGCGCCTGCAGAACTGCGAGACCCGTTACCGGCGGACCATGGCCTCGGTGAAGGGGCTGATGCAGAACCTTCTCGCCCGTCCTCGAGAGGCGGTGGAGGAGGCGGATCACCTGGTGAGCGACGTGGTCGGTACCCTCCTCGCCGAAAAGGAGTATGTGGTCCACCTGATGGCGGAGCAGGGGCTGGACGAGCAGGTCTACTACCATGCCCTGAACGTCTCGATGCTCTCCATGATGGTCGCCAGAGAGTGTCGCCTGAGCGAGGAGGAGATGCGGTACGTGGGGATGGGAGCCCTGTTCCACGACATCGGCAAGGCGCGACTGCCGGGCGGCATCATCCACAAGCGGGGCGAGCTGACCCCCTCCGAACGGGCCCTCTACGAACGTCACGTCCACTGGGGAGAGGAGATGGCCGATCAGATGGGCAATCTCGCCCCCGAGGTGGTGGAGGTGATCGCCCGCCACCATGAACTGCTGGACGGCAGCGGCTTTCCGGGCGGGCTGGACGGGCCGCGCATCGGCCGGGTCACCCGCATCGTCACCATCGCCAACACCTACGACAATCTCTGCAACCCCAACGATCCGGCACGGGCCCTGAGCCCCTACGAGGCGCTCTCCTTCATGTTCAAGAAGATGCCGGGCATGCTGGACGAGGAGCTGCTGGCCCACTTCGTGCGCTGTCTGGGAGTCTACCCCCCCGGCAGCATCGTGCAGCTCTCCAACGATGTGATCGGCCTGGTGATGTCCTTCAATGCCGCCAACCTGCTGGCCCCCGTGATCAAGGTGTACGATCCCGAGGTGCCCAAGGAGGAGGCGTACTTCGTCGACCTGATGGAGGAGCCCGGGGTCTCCATCGAGCGTTCCATCCGCCCCGCCGACCTGCCGCGGGAGATCTATGTCTACCTCAATCCCCGCCGCCACGTGAACTACTATTTCGACACCGCCGCCGGTTCGACGCCGGAGGGGTGAGGCGGCCGCCGGGACGCGACCCGGGAGCGACATCGAGCCGGCATCCGACCCCGTACCCCGGCAGCCCGTCGAACTTTGGAAGGCTGGCGGCTTCCGGTGCCCTCCACGGCATGGAGCCATCTCCAGGGGTAGAACCCGACGGCGGCTGTCAGTGCTCCTGGTAGTAGTAGTCGTACTTCTGCAGGATCTCCTTGGTGAAACGCCACGCCTCGTTGTAGGAGAGACCGCTGTTCTCGGGGATGACGATCTTCACGTAGAGCTTGCGAGGGTACTTCTCCTTGAGGAGGGCAAGCCGGCGATGCAGCTCGGCGGCATCCAGCTCCTGGTAGGGCCGATCGGGCTGCTCCCGGTAGCGGATGCGGGTACGCCCCGTCACCTTCTCGTAGCGCACCTCCACCACATGCTTGCCGCGGGCGGTTCGCGCAGGCTTGATCAGCTTCTCGTACTTGCCCTTGAGCGTCTCGTACTCCCCTTCCAGGGCGGCGAGCCGGCTGACGGCCGCCTCGCCATGGGCGCGCGCTTCGGCGAGCTCCTCGGTACGGACCGCCAGGGCCGACTCCAGATCCCCGACCGTGGACAGGGCCGACTCGAGCTGGCTGCGGGTCTCGGCGTGCTCCTGTTCCAACCCGACGTAACGGGTCTCCAGGGCCGAGAGCCGGGCCTCCAGGGTCTGTGCGCGCCGGGTCTCGCCCTTCAGGGCGGTGGTGAGCCGGCGCCCCTCGGCCTCCAGATCGCGGATCCGGCCGTGCGCCTCGGTCAGCGCCTCGGCCCGCTCCGCCGACTGCTCCTCCACCTGCATGAGCCGCATGCGCAACAGCGAGAGCTGGGACTCGGCCTGGGCGAGCTGCTCCTCGAGGGTGGCGCTGGTCTCGGTGGCGGAACGGGCGATCTCGGCGGCCCGCCGCTCCGCCTCCATGGTGGCACGCAGCTCCCGCACCAGCTCCCAGTTGCGCATGATGAGCACCACGCTGGCGATGAGGAAGATCATCACCACAACCATCATGATGTCGGTGAAGGAGGGCCAGAAGTTCTCGCTGACCTTCCCACCGTCATCGGGCTCCGAGAGCTGTACGAACCCCTGGTCCAAGGCCTAGACCTCCTCGGAGGGCAGCCGGAAACCCTGCCGCAGAATCGCCTCCAGCCGGACCAGGCGACTGTCGAGACCCGCCAGTTCGGAGGAGACGCCAGCCACCGAGTCGCGGATCTGCTCCGCCGCCTCACCGTAGTTGTCCTGGGTCTGCTTCATGGCGTCGGCCAGTTGCTGAAGGGAGCGGATCAGCGTCACCAGCTGGTGGAGCATGGAGTCCCGGTCGTGGGAGAAGCGTGGCAGCAGATAGAGGGAGGTGAACTGTTCGACTCCGTTGAGCAGATGGGTCCGGGCATCGATCAGCTTGAGATAGAAGTAGCCGTAGATGACGTAACAGACGATGGCGGTGATGGTGGTGGAGAGGGCCGTGGACATGCCGTGGATCACCAGCCCCATGTTGCCGAGCCCCTGCGCCGAGTCGAGCAGATCGGAGGCCCCCACCAGGGCGATGGAGAGAGAGACGATGGTGCCGAAGACACCGGTCAGGATCAGGATGTTGTTGATGAACTTGGGAAAGCTGAGCCGCGTACTCTCCGTGGCGACCAGCATCGAGGCGAGCGCGGCGTGGTTGATGGGCGCACTCTGGCGGGCCAGCCGCTGCACCACCTGGTAGCGCTCCACGGCGATGGAGTCGGGGTTGGCGCCGACGGTGGGATCGGGCCGCTCCTCCTCGATGGAGTGCACCACCTTGGCGAGTGCCGCCTCCTCGCGGGCATACCGCAACAGGATGGCGACCAGCCGGCCCAGGCCGAGCAGGAAGAGCACCAGAATGGCGCCGTTGATCACCAGCCCCGCCTCGGTGAGCTGGTTGCGCAGGTAGACGGTATCGACGAAACCCATGCCTCCCGTCACCAGGGCGACGGCGGCCACCAGCATCAGCAGGATCCGCAACAGCACACGGCGGCTGTAACGGGTGTCGAATTCGATCATCGGGACGGTTCCTCGTTGGACGACTCGTGGTCCGCAGCCCGAGGGCGGCAGGCCGTGCGGCGCTTGGCAGCTTACCCCATTTCGGCCGAAAAATCCCGTCAGGCGGGCCGCCTCGCCAGCAGGATCGCCCGGCGGGGAGCCGGAAGGCTCTCCACGGTACTGGAGGGATCGAGGGGGTCGAGGGCGTGTTCCAGCGACTCGAAGCGCATCCAGGGTGTAGAGCGCTGCTCGGCGGGGGAGGTGATCCCCTGGTGGATGCAGCGGACCGCCTCGAAGCCACTTCGGACCAGCCACCTCTCCAGTGCCCGGACGGAGGGGAGAAACCAGACGTTGCGCATGCGGGCATAGCGACCGGCCGGCAACAGCACGGTCTCCGGCCCACCCTCCACCACCAGACTCTCCAGCACCAGTTCGCCACCGGGACGCAGCCGTTCGCGCAGGGCGAACAGGTGATCGAGGGGCGAGCGGCGGTGGTAGATGACCCCCATGGAGAAGAGGGTATCGAAACAGGCGGGGGACGGCGGCAGCGCCTCGAGGGAGAGGGGCAGGAGGGTGACCGGGAGGTGGGACAGATAGCGGGCGACGGCCCGGAACTGCATGACGTGGAGCTGGATCGGATCGATCCCGACCACCAGTTCGGCACCTTCCCCGACCATCCGCAACAGGTAGTAGCCGTTGCCGCACCCCACGTCGAGCACCCGCCGGCCGGCCAGGGGCTCGATGTGGTGCTGCAGCCTCGACCACTTCCAGTCGGAGCGCCATTCGGCGTCGATGGTGATACCGAACAGCTCCAGCGGCCCCTTGCGCCAGGGATGGAGGGCCTCGAGCCCCCTCTTCAGGCGCTCCCGATCTCCTGACCCCAGATCCTCCGCAGCACCGATCCGCACCCGCGGTGTCCGCAGATCCACCGATGAAGGGAACCCTTCCGGCAGGCCCTCCACCACAGCCTGCCACTCCCTCAGCCGACCGTGGGCCCCGGCCCCGGCCCTCCTCTCCAGAAGGGGAGGCAGACTCTCCAGCCACGGGGCCAGCGGAGTGTCGACGAACAGCCGTTCCAGCGACTCGCGGAAGATCACGGCAGGGCCAGCAGGGAGACGAAGTTGTAGCAGCGGAACCAGCACACCACCTGCCGGAAACCCGCCTCCTCCAGCCGCCGCTGGTGGGTCTGCAGGGACTCGGGGACCAGCACTCGCTCCAGGGCCGCCCGCTTGCGGGCCACCTCCAGCTCACTGTAGCCCTGGGCCCGCTTGAAGTGGAGATGGAGCTCCTCGAGCAGCCCCTCTTCCCCCTCCAGCGCCACCTTTTCGGTGAGTACCAGACACCCCCCTTCCACCATCCCCCGCCGGCAACGACGCAGCACCTCCAGTCGCTCTTCCGGCGGCAGGAACTGGAGGGTGAGGTTGAGAACCACCATGGAGGCTTCACGGATCTCCACCTCCCGCAGATCGGCGCACCGGAGGAGGAGCGGCGGGGCCTCCGGGGGCGGGCCGGCCAGGTAGTCCCGCGCCCGCTCGATCATCGCCTCGGAGCTGTCCACGGCGACGACGCGGCAGGCCACCCCGGTGAGCCGGTTGCGCATGGCCAGCGCCGCCGCCCCCAGGGAGCAGCCCAGATCGTAGAGCGTGGTCCCTGCCGTGGCGTGACGCCCGGCGAGCACCCCGATCTGGTGGATGAGGGTGGCGTAGCCGGGCACCGACCGGTGGATCATGTCCGGGAAGACCCCGGCCACCGCCTCGTCGAAACGGAAGTCGGCCGGAGTAAAGTCGGGTCCGCGGAAAAGGGTGTCTCTGGATCTCATGGGCAGGAGGCTCCATGCTGCTTAACCCGAAAATTGCATGAAGCCGCTGAATATTGCATTCAGCGGCTTCAACTTTATGTTTGCAAACAGAATCTTCCGTATATGATTAACCCGGCACGCTCTGCCGGCGTCTGCACGCCTGGCGCGCCCGATTGCACCGCTTTTCGCGCAAGGCGTAGCGATGGCTACGCCTTGCGCTGCAAGGCGGCACACCCGTACACGCCAGAAGCACATCCATCCGGCAGCTTCATGCAACTTTCGGGTTAACGGGATGTTGAAAAAGGCCGTCCTGGCCTTTTTCAACGCCGGAAGCCGGAAATGCGGGGGAACGGAAAACCGCACCTCCCCGCCGGAAAAGCCGAGGGAGGGGTCCTTTCGACATCCTCGTGGCGACGTCAGGCGTTCAGCTCATCGACGTCGCCGCACCTGGGCGAGGGGCCCCTTGCATCGCACCCACCTGTCAGAAGAGTTCCTGCTCCATCTCCCGATAGACGAAATTGAGGTTCGGACGGTGGTTGAGACCGTAGAGGCGCACCTTCTTCCAGTCCTCGAAGTCGCCCTGCTCCACCGCCTCCTGGAGTTCCAGCCCCGCCTCGAAGGCCTCGGCCATCGCCTTGCGCAACCGCATCATGTAGTCGCGGGTCCGCGCGACCATGGGAAACTCCGGCGTCTGGGCACTGCCGTGCCCCGGCACCATCAGGCGTGCCTCGGAGAAGTGTTCCAGCAACCATTCCTGGGCGGCGATGGCCGCCTTGGAACTGCCGTCGGCCATGAAGGTGACCCGGCCATTGAAGGCGAGATCGGAGATCCAGACGATGCCGTCCTCCACCTGATGGACCACCAGATCCCCATAGGAGTGGTGGGCACCGGTATTGTAGACATGGAAGGTGCGGTCTCCCACCCGGAAGGTCTGCCGGGAATAGAGCGCATCGTCGATCAGCACGTCGGGGCGCACCGGCTCGAACCCCTCCATGTCCTCGGCGATGAAGGTGGAGCGGTAGGAGACCGAGTGGTCGATGCGGTCGGACTCCAGGTACTTGAGGGTCCCCTTGTGACCGACGATGGTGATCCCGGGGAGATCACGGAAGGCGATCGCCCCGTAGGCGTGGTCGGGATGATTGTGGGTGATGATGAGCATGCGGATCGGCTTGTCGGTCACCCGGCGGATGGTGGCGATCATCCGTTTGCCCAGCTTGGGCGTGCCGAGACTGTCGATCACCACCACCCCCTCCGAGGTGACCACGAATCCGGCGTTGCCGTTCCAGCCCCGGTTGTTCTCGTCCACCTCGGCGATGTTGCCATAGAAGAACCAGGTGTTCTCCGCCAGCTTGTAGGTGGGCAGAGGTTCGTCGGCCGGGACGTCCGCCGGGATGACCATATTGGGCACGTCATCCGTATCGATGGCGGTCGACGGCAGGTGGGTGAACGACGGGTCGGTCCCGAAGCCAT
Organism: Gammaproteobacteria bacterium; assembly: GCA_027001815.1. Classification (GTDB taxonomy): domain Bacteria; phylum Pseudomonadota; class Gammaproteobacteria; order JALTLT01; family JALTLT01; genus JALTLT01. The sequence goes on from JALTLT010000161.1 coordinate 17,524, forward strand.
GCGCCACCTCCTCGCGGGAGAAGTGCTCCTCTTGGGCAAGGAGGGGAAAGGCCCAGGCGAGGGCGAGAAACAGCCCGCCCCATACATGGGGGTGGCCCTTGATGCTATTCATCGATCTGCTCCTCCAGATTGGCAGCCAGCTTTCTCTTCCGGTCTCTGCGGACCTTTTCTCCGGCTGGCGAAATCCCCGGCTTCAGCGGCCGTTGAGAGTATAGATGTCGAGGGCGTCGATCAGTTCCATGGTCTGGATGTATTCGGGACTGGTCTTGTGCAACAGACCGATACCGCGGATGAACGGCAGGGTTCCCGCCTTTTCGATGATCTTCTGCCCCTCGCGCGAAAGGGCGAAACGGACGAAATCGGCCAGATCCTCGTCCTGGCGATAATCGGTAGGGGCCACCAGGAAGAGAATGCGGAACAGGGGATAGCGCCCCCGCTTGAGATTCTCCAGGGTGGGTTCCAGGCCATCCAGCTTGAGCATCCTCACCTGCCGGTGGCGGCTGCTGCTGATGCCGCTCACCGCCAGGGCATCGGGATCCCTCTCCACCGCCTTTTCGATCTTGCCGGACGATTTCAGGCGCGTTGCGCCCTCGGCGAAAGGCTGATCCACGTTGTTGAAGAGCTGCTGCCTCAAGGTGAGACCCACACCGGAGATGGTCCCCTTGCGGACATAGAGATGGATGGGACGTGCCTCCTTCGCCCCCAGCTCCCGCCAGTTGGTGATCTCCCCCACCAGCACCTTGCGAAGCTGTTCCCGGCTGATCTCGTCCACCAGCCGGTTCTCCTGGTGCGCGATCACCACGAGGGCATCCCAGCCCACCGGAATCATGCGCACATTGCGTTCCGGCTCGGCAATGGTTGTCCCTCCCCCCTCTGCGGGCACCACCAGAGGGAGGCGACAACTGCCACCGAGCTGGCTCCTGCCAGCCGCCACATCGCGAATGCCGCGGGTCGCCCCACCTCCCTCCAGGTTGATCTTCACCCCCGTCTTCTTCTCGAAGGCGGTGGCCAGATCCCGCATGAACCCCAGCTTGGAGATGCCACATCCCACCCACTGGATCTCACGCGCCTGGCTGGAGGGAGAGGCGATGACGAACGCCATCATCGCCATCCCGGCGACGAGCAGGCGCCCAATCGATCGATGGATCTCTTCTCTTCTGCTCATGTCACTGTTCTCTCTGCCGGATTGCTGTCACCCCGGGAGGGCACGCATGGACGAAACAGGGACCGTTCAGGGTTCTGTCACGCCCTGTTGGTCGGTCGGGAGACCGCTCCCTTGCCCGCGCCTGTACGATCGGTGATGCCTGAAAGATGCAGACCGAGAAGACGAGAGCGGAAGGTCCTTCTCCGTGGTCTATCGATTATCTGGAATTGGCGGACAAAGTCCAGTCGAAGCCTCTTCCAGTGACACATGAGCCTGAAGGGCGGGCGTGATTCCAAGCTGAAGTGAGCCTGAAGGCGGTCCGGCTCGGGGATCATCGGAGGACGATCGTGACCATTACCAGGCTGTTGAAAAACAC
>JALTLT010000162.1 GCA_027001815.1 Gammaproteobacteria bacterium
TGGGGGTGGGGTGGGTCTCGCCTGGGATCTCGTTCGCATCGCGCTCTCGTGGGGAGGGGGCATTGTACCCGTAGCCGACCCGGCGAGACAGTCCTCCCTCCGCCTCCCTCTTCTTTTCCCGTCCTCCCGCCGTCATAATTGGCCCCCATGAGCGACTCGTGGAACCGGGCGAAGGCCCTGCAGACCTACAGCGTCCCCTGGTGGAGTGGTGGATACTTCGACATCGACGACCGGGGACGGCTGGTTGCCCGCCCGGACGGCGGCGATCGCGCCGTTCCCCTGCTGGAGGTGGCCCGGCGGGTCCGGGAGGCGGGACTGACGACGCCCGTTCTGGTCAGGTTCCTGGACATCCTGAGGGACCGGGTGGCACGTCTGGGAGAGGCCTTCGGCGAGGCCATGGAGCGGGAGGGGTACGGAGGGGGCTACACCACCGTCTACCCCATCAAGGTCAACCAGCAGCGGGCGGTGGTCGAGGAGATCCTCTCCGCCGGCGGGGGGCGGGTGGGCCTCGAGGCGGGCAGCAAGCCGGAGCTGCTGGCGGCCATGGGGCTGCTCGAGGCGGGCGGCCTGGTGATCTGCAACGGCTACAAGGACCGCGAATACATCCGTCTGGCCCTGGTGGGTCAGCAGCTCGGCCTGCGGCTCTTTCTGGTGGTGGAGAAGCGCTCCGAGCTGGAGCTGATCTTCCGGGAGGCCGAGAGTCTGGGGGTGCGTCCCCGCCTGGGGGTGCGGGTGCGGCTCGCCTCCCTGGGGGCGGGCAACTGGCAGAACACCGGTGGCGAGAAGGCCAAGTTCGGCCTCTCCAGCGCCGAGCTCCTGCAACTGGTGGAGGCGCTGCGCGAACGCGGGTGGCTCGAGAGGCTCCAGTTGCTCCACTTCCACATGGGCTCCCAGATCGCCCATATCCGCGATATCCAGAAGGGGATGGCGGAGGGGGCACGCTTCTATGCCCAGCTCCGGGCCCTCGGCGCCCCCATCACCCGGGTCGATGTGGGGGGAGGCCTGGGGGTGGACTACGAGGGGACCCGCTCCCGCTCCTACTGCTCCATGAACTACGACCTGACGGAGTACGCCCGTAACGTGGTGCGTCCCCTCTGGGAGGTGTGTGAGGCCGCCGGTCTTCCCCACCCGGACCTGGTCACCGAGTCGGGGCGGGCGATCACCGCCCATCATGCCGTGCTGGTGACCGACGTGATCGATCACGAGCCCCCTCCCGGCGAGGAGGAGCCTCCCCCACCCCGTCCCGGTGACCCGATGATCCTGCGCGACCTGTGGAACGGCCTCCAGGCCCTCCATCAGCGGTCCGCTCTCGAGGCGTGGCACGATGCCGTCTATTGGCTCGAGGAGGCGCGCAACATGTTCAATCTCGGCCTCCTGAGCCTGGCGCAGCGGGCCCATGCGGAACAGCTCTATTTCGCCACCTGCCAAAGGCTGCGCCCGCTGCTCAACGCCTCCACACGTACCCATCGGGCGGTCATCGACGAGCTCAACGAGGTGCTGGCCGACAAGTACTTCTGCAACTTCTCGGTGTTTCAGTCGGTGCCCGACGTCTGGGCCATCGACCAGATCTTTCCCATCCTGCCGCTCGGCCGGCTTGATGAACCGCCCAACCGCCGCGTGGTGATCCAGGATCTCACCTGCGACTCCGACGGACGCATCGGCCAGTATGTGGAGAACGGGGGAGTGGAGCGGACGCTGCCGGTACACGAGCCGCGCCCCGGGGAGCCCTGTCTCCTGGGGCTCTTCATGGTCGGTGCCTACCAGGAGATCCTCGGCGACATGCACAACCTCTTCGGCGACACCGATTCGGTCAACGTGCGCCTCAATGATGGCGGTTTCGATCTGGAGGAGATCCGCCGGGGTGACACGGTGGCCGACGTCCTGGCCTATGTCCATCTCGATGCTGACCGGCTGCTGGCCCGGTACCGCGAGCGTGCGGAGGCAGCCGAGATGGATGGCGAGCGCCGGCGGGTGATCCTGACCCTCATCCAGGAGGGGCTTCAGGGTTACACCTATCTCGAGCCCTGAAGCGGAAGCGGATCCATGGCCCTGTTGGAGATCATTCGCTACCCCGACGAAAGGCTGAGACAGGCCTCGGTGCCCGTCGAGCAGTTCGACGAGGCGCTGCGGGCGTTCCTGGTGGACCTGGAGGAGACCATGCGCGCGGGACCGGGAGGGGTCGGCATAGCGGCCCCCCAGGTGGGCAGGTTCCAGCGCATCGCCATCGTCGATGTCTCCGGCCGGAAGAAGTGCCGCAGCCACGGCCGCCTGATCCTGGTCAATCCGGAGATCGTCGAGTGGGAGGGTCTGGCGGTGGGACGGGAGGGGTGCATGTCGGTGCCCGACTATACCGGAAACGTGGTGCGGGCGGAGCGGATCCGCTTGACTGCCTTCGATGGAGAGGGGGAGCCCTTCGAACTGGAGACGGAGGGCTTCGAGGCACGGGCGATCCAGCACGAGATCGATCATCTGGACGGTCTGTTGTTCCTCGACCGCCTGGTCAGCCGCCGAAACGATCTCTTTCCCCGCAAGGTCTATCGGAAGAAGGGAGGATAGACGACGGGTGCGGGGCCCGCACTACCAGGGGCGGCGGCGGATCCGGAGGTGGTAGAGGAGGGGGGAGAGCCAGATCTCGACGATGGTGAAGAGAAGGGTGAGAAGGGCGATCTCGCTCCACGCCAGCGAGAGGCGTTCGCGGACCGCCAGCAGCGGCAGCAGGGACTCCGGGATCTGATCGAGGCCGGGGGCGCGATCGCTGGGGTTCAGGCCGAGGCGGCGCTTGGTGAAGCTGGAGAGCAGATCGCCGGCCATCGCCGCCAGGGCGACCTCGAGCCCCAGGCCCGGCGCCACGCCGACAGACCAGGCCACGGCGGGGGTGGCCGCCAGGGAGGCGAGGAGACCGCGCAGGGTCTTGGAAGAGCCGAGCAGGGGGCGGCCATCGAAAAACTTCACCCCTCCGTCGAGCGGGATGGCGGGTACCCTCCTTTCGAGCAGCCGCTGGGCGAGAATGGGGGCGCCGTTTGCCGTCACCAGCAGCAGGAGGAGGAAGAGGTGCTCCATCGAGGGGTTCAGACGGTGACGCTGCCGGCGCGATAATTGCGGATCTCGAGCCGGTCGTCGTCGGGATGGCGGATGATGTCACCCACCCTCACGGGAAACTCGCCGCGCCGATGGTCCTCGAAATAGAGCTCCAGGGCCTGCCGGATGACAGGGAAGGCGAGTTCTCCCCAGGGGATGGAGGCCTCTCCGAACCAGCCCACCTCGAGGCTCTCCTCGCCCGCCGAGCAGACACCGTTCTCCACCTCGCCACGGAACATCAGGTAGACCTGACTGATATGGGGAAGGTTGATGAGCGAGTAGAGGGCCATGTTGGAGAGCCGCGCGCGGGCCTCTTCCCAGGTCTCCCGGGCCGCCGCCTGCTGGGTGGTCTCGCCGTTCTCCATGAAGCCCGCGGGCAGCGTCCACAGGCCCCGGCGGGGCTCGATGGCCCGGCGACAGAGCAGCACCTTCCCTTCCCAGCGGGCGATACAGCCGGCGACGATCTTGGGGTTCTGGTAATGGACGGTGCCGCACGCGTCGCAGACGTAGCGGGGGAGAGTATCCCCCTGGGGGATGCGCAGGCTGACGCCCGCACCGCAGTCACTGCAGAATCTCATCGCTACTCCACCGGCCAGGCGCCGGGTTCGGTTCACTCTTCAACCTTACTCACTTCCCGGGCATGTTGGCAAGGTGAAGGAGAGGGGGTCCCGCGGAATGCACTCGCAGGATGTTGAAAAAGGCCGTCCTGGCCTTTTTCAACGCCGGAAGCCGAAAATGCGATTTCCGGCTTCCTCACGTTTTCAATGATCTTTCGTCATTGAAAACGGCGGTGCATCCCTGCACCGCGGCACAGGCTGTTGAAAAACGGTGTTTTTCAACAGCCTGCTAGAACCTGACGGCCTGTCATAAGGCCGACAGGCTGCCAGGGAAGGGGAACCTCACTCTTCGGGAGCCATCTGCTCCGGCCGGACCTTCGGCGTGAAGTACTCGTCGGCGTCGTCGATGTCCACGGGATTGCCGTCGCCGTCCACCAGCGGCTGTTCATAGTCGTTCCAGCCGCGCAGACCGGTCTTGAGGGAGGAGACCCTCTTGTAGCCCATGAGCTGCATGGTCCAGGTGCCGAGGACGCTGCGGTTGCCCGAACGGCAGATGACGACGATCTCACGCTCCCGTGCGGCGGCCAGTTCGGGGATCGTCTCGTCGTATCCCCAGTCGCAGGCGGTCTCGAGGATCCCCCGCGGCACGTTGATCGATCCCTCGATGTGCATCGCCTGGTACTCGTAGGGTTCGCGGATGTCCACCAGCATGGGAGGCGAACCGGAGGCCAGCTTCTCTTCCAGGTCCCAGGGGAAGATCTCCTCGATGTCGGGCAGTACCTGGGCGATGAGATCGGTGAATTTCTTCATGGAGAGTCCTGCGGGTGGTCGGCGGGGGAGGTTCAGGTCTTCTGGCAGAGGGCCTGTTCGACGGCGATCACGGCGGCCTCCACCCGGGAGTGGACACCCAGCTTGCGGAGGATCGATTTCACGTGCAGCTTGACGGTGCCGTCGGAGATGCCCAGGAGTTTGGCGATCACCTTGTTGCTGTGGCCTTCGGCCAGATGGCAGAGGATCTCGTACTCGCGCGGCGTGAGATCCGAGAAGGGGGTCGGCTGCGGCGTGGCGCTGCCGTCGCCGGTCTGCTGGACCAGCCGGGCGAGCACCCCGGCCAGTTCCGGCGCCACCACCGTCTTGCCGGAGACCACGTCGTTGAGGGCGTCCACCAGGTAGTCGGGCTCCATGTCCTTGAGCAGGTAGCCCTGCGCTCCGTTGCGCAGCGACTCGATCAGGTCGCGCTCCTCGTTGCTGGTGGTGAGGATGACAATGGGAAACTTGATCCCCTCGTCGCGCATCTTGCGCAACACCTGGATGCCGTTCATCTCCGGCATCCGCATGTCGAGGAGGATGACGTCGGGGGAGGTACGGCGGGCCACCTCGATGCCCTCCTCGCCGGTGCCCACCGAGGCGACCACCTCGATGTTGCGCCGCTCCAGCAGCCCCTCGAGGCCGATCCGGAAGAGGGCGTGGTCGTCCACCAGCAGGACCCGGATCTTGCTGACCATGGTCACGCGATCCCCGGCAGGTTCTGCTGACCCGGTGTGGGGTGCCGGAAGGTGAGCAGCACCCGGGTGCCCTCGCCCGGTTCGCTCTCGATGCGCAGCTCGCCCCCCAGCCGCTTGGCCCGCTCTTCCATGATGGAGAGGCCGATGTGCTCACCGGCACTCCCTTCCATGGCCCCGCCGCGGATCCCCACCCCGTCGTCCTCGATGAGCACCGTGTGGGTGTTGTCCTCGCCGGTGCGCAGCAGGACCCGGACGGCGTGGGCGTCTGCGTGCTTGCGGACGTTGTTGAGTGCCTCCTGGATGATGCG
>JALTLT010000163.1 GCA_027001815.1 Gammaproteobacteria bacterium
CAGCCTGTGCCGCGGTGCAGGGATGCACCGCCGTTTTCAATGACGCCAAGTCATTGAAAACGTGAGGAAGCCGGAAATCGCATTTTCGGCTTCCGGCGTTGAAAAAGGCCAGGACGGCCTTTTTCAACATCCTGCTAGTGGAATGTTGCATTTCTTCAGGGATCGTCTTGGGCATTGAACTACTGATAATATACAACCCTGGCTCGGGGTCACCAGAGGAAGAACATCTCAATCCAGCTTCCGACCACCAGGCCGGCTGCAGCCATGAGGCTGAGCCAGGCGGTGACCCTGCGCGGCAAGGGGGCAGCGGCAGCCTCGGCGCCGATTAGCCGCCACAGAAGATGGCCGCTCCACAGCAACGCTACGGCAAGCAAGGCAGCCCGCAAGTCGGATACCCAGGCCAGATCCATGCGCTCGGCCTTCAGCATGCTGACAGTGAGGGCGGACAGGCCGAGGAAGATGCTGATACCACCGAGCGGAACGAAGCCATAGGCCAGGCGCCAGGGCATGGCACGCTGGCCGGTGAGCCAGCCCGCAACCCGTACGGACAACATGAGCGCACTGCCGATCAGCAGCGCGCTCGCGCCGATGTAGAACAGGATGAGCGCGCCATCCAGCCAGGTGAAGACATCGTTCGTCTCCGGATAGTGGGTGAGCAGCCACCAGGGTGCACCATCGCCGAGCGGCCAGTAGATGTCGCGTTCGATCAGCCACTCCGCCGCCGCCTGTTTAAGCTGCACGAACCAGGGCGAGGCCGACCACTGGAAGGCACCGGTGGCCACCCCAAGCAGACCGAAGAACAACAGGGCCGCCTCCCAGGCCGAGAACTCCTTTTCACTGCCCCTGAGGATTTCCTCGTTGGGCGAGCGTACGGTCAAGGCAACGGCATCGCGGTGGCCGCTGCAACGGCCGCACATGTGGCAGGCACCGTTGCCGGTCATGTCACGGACATTGATCAGGGGGGCGCAGTCCACCGCCGGCGTGCGGTGCGGCGCCTGCCGCCAGCGCGCCCGGTCGACGCGGAAGTGCACCGGCGCCAGCCGGGAGAGCAGCGCGAATACGCCGTTGGCCGGACACAGGTAGCGGCACCAGACCCGCTTGCCCTTGCCATAGAAAAAACCCACCAGCATGGCGGCGACGGTAGAACCACCAAGGATCAGCAGGGCGGCCTTGGGATACTCATAGACGCTGATGAGCTGGCCATAGACGGTGGTGAGCACGAAGGCGACAAAGGGCCAGCCACCCCAGCGCATCCACCTGGGGATGCTCCCACCACGACCGCGCCGGCTGGCCCATTCGGTCAAGGCCCCCTCGGGACAGAAGACGCCACACCAGACCCGTCCCATGAGCATGGTGGCCAGCATGACGAAGGGCCACCAGATGCCCCAGAACACGAACTGGGCGAAGAGCACCAGGTTCTCATAGAAATGGGCATACTCCTTCGGCAACGGCAGGAAGGCCGGCCAGATCAGGAGTACCAGGTAGAATCCGACCACCGTCCACTGGATGGCCTGGATGGCGCCCCGGTGATCGCGCATCCAGTCGCCCAGCGCCTGGAGCCGGGTCCGGGCGCTGGCATCGGAACAGAAGACCGCAACCTGCTCGTTCATCTCAACCCGCCTCTGCTGCAGACACCCTCTGCTGCGGCTGCGACGGGCGCCGCAGCGCAAGGAACACCATTGCCCAGTAGGCCGCGTAGACCAGCACCACCAGCAATGCGGGCTGGGTCCGGTAGCCAGTGAGCGCAGCGATCAGGCCACCGATCCGCGTGCTGTCATCGAGCAGTGCCGAGGTATCCCACAGGGGATCCACCAGCGGCGGCAGCCAGCCCATGCCGATCATGCGGTCCACGCCTTCCACCAGCAGGGCCGCGGCCAGGAGCAGCAGCACCACTTCGCTGAAGCGGAAGAAAACACGCCAGGAGAAGAAACGCCCGCCGCGGCTCAAAAGCCAGAAGCTGAGCAGGGCGGCACCGAAGCCAAGCGCAGCACTGCCCCAGAACGCGAGCTGCCCGGCCCCGCCCTGGGCCATGCCCATGCCGTAGAGGAAGATGACCGTCTCCGCGCCCTCCCGGCCGACCGCCAGGGCGGCCAGCGTCGCCATTCCCCACCAGTTGGCGCGCTCCAGGGCACGGTCCATGCCCGCTTCCAGGTCACGCTTCAGGGTACGGCCGTGACGCCGCATCCAGAACACCATCTGGGTGATCAGGCCGGCCGCGAGCAGCATCATGCCGATCTGGAAATATTCCATCGTCTCGCCGGCCAGTTCGTCCTGCACTTTCAGCATCACCAGCGCGAGCAGGGCGGCCAGGCCGAGGCCGGCCAGTACGCCACCCCAGAGGAAACGCAGTCCGGCGCGCACCTCGTCACGGCTGGAGAGCCAGGCATAGAGGATGCCGATGACCAGCATGGCTTCGACGCTTTCGCGCCAGACGATGAAGACCGTATTGCCCATCATGACGATGACCTCCTACCTGGCAATGATGCGGCCCTGGGCCGTATCCGGATTGAACTCCCCGAAGAAGCGGTACTCGCCGGGCTTTAACGGTGCGAACACCACGGAGCGTGTCACGCCCGGCGCCAGCACCTTCTCCTTACGCAACTCGCGGCTCTCGAACTCCTCCGGCCCCGGCCCCTTGTTGGTGATGACCAGCTTGAAGCGCTGCCCGGCCTTCACCTCCACCACCTCGGGGTGGAAGCGGCCGTTCTCGATCACCAGCTCGTAGGCCGGCAGACCGCCAGCCCAGGCGGGCCGGCCCAGGGACAGGCCGGTGATCATCAGCACCACGCCCAGACTCGAAATGACATGTTTCATGACTTTTCCCATCATCCTGTTCAGAAACTCAATTGCACCCGCAAACCCAGGGCAGTCAGGTTGGAAGCTGAACCATTGCCGCCTGGATTGCGGACATATTGAAGATTGGGTGAGAGTTCGAACTGATCGTTCAACCGGTAACGGTAATAGAGCTCCGCGATCTGCTCGCTGCCATCAGCCTGGTATCCGTAGTCCGGCCTCCCGTCGCCATCCGCGTCAAGGGTGAGAGACGCCTGCCGGAAATCGTCCGAGATCTTCAGCCAGCCCAATGCGATCCCGAGGGCGTCGGCGCCCCGGCCCCAGTAACTGCCTCCCCACTCCCCGCCCAGGGTCAGGGTGCGGTCGAAGGTGACCGTGCCTTCTGTCTGGAGACCCCCGCGCAGGAAGAGGGTGGCGTAGTCGGCCACCTGCTGGTTGAGGCTGAGACCCACGCCGCTGTGGGCCGTCACGGTGCCATCGAAATCCTCCGCCCGGCCGTTCCGCCAGGCATAGAGGCGGTAGTTGCCAGCGAGCCCCCCGAACATCCGCTGTTCGGTCTCCGCCTGCAGGATCAGGAAGGGCTTTTTCAGGCTGTCGCTGAAGCTTGCCCCCTTGCCCGACCCGAACACACCCAGCGATATGCCATACTGCTGCGGTTTGTAGAAGTCGTTGATGTAGGCAAGCCGCATACCCGGCGTGAAACCGAACTCGTCCACACCGACATCGCCGCCCACGTCCAGCAACGGGTCGTGGACGAAGGCCTGGTTGACGAATCCGCGGGTCTCGTCGTCAGCAATCGCGTTCTGGTCGAAGAACACGAAGGGATCCATCTTGCCGAAATTGAACTCGATGTGCCGGCGGGAGAGATCCGGGTTACCACTGAGCGGCAGCGGCACATCGAGCTGGTACCAGGCCTGCGCCAGCAGCACGGTGCTGTCAGAGGCCTCGGAGCCCGGGCGCTGGAAGCTGGTGGAGTCGAGCGATGCGAAGGCGCCTCCCGGATTTTCCAGCCCCAGGCCCTGGCCCATGCGGAAGTGGGTGAAGATGAACCCCTCGGCGGCGCCCAAGGTACCGGCAGGCAGGCTCACCGTGGCGTCGCCGCGGTAGTTGAGTTCGCCATCCTTGCCACCACCGGCCGGCGTGTCGGTGAGTCCCTGGGCCATCATGGTCAGGCCCACGCCGGCGCTGATGCCCTCCAGGGATTCCACGGTGCGGGCGGCCTGGCGGTAGCTGTTGACCTGCGACTCCACCGCCTTCAGGCGGGCCGCGATCTCCGGCTCCTCGGCGCTGATGTAGGGCTCTTCCAGGGAGCGCTCGAGTTCCGCCCTTTCCTGCTCGAGTTGCCGGATGCGCTGTTCCATGGCCTCCAGCCGCTGGCGGATTTCGGCATCGCCGCCTTCACCGGCCAGTGCGGGTGAAGCGCCGAACATCAGCCCGGACAGCGCCAGGCAGACCGGTCTCGCGAGTGATCTGTTCAGCGCCACGGCTCAGTAGCCTCCCCGCTTGCCAATGCCGGCATAGATGAAGTCGAACTCGACGCTGAAGGGCTTGAACCAGGGGCGTACGCCGGTCAGGCGGTCGGTGTGGCGGCCGAAATGCCTGCCAGCCGGGTTCTCCGGGGCATTGGGTGGATAGATGGTGTATTTGACATGATACTTGCCGGGGCCCGCCAGCTTGACGTTGTCGCCATAGTGCGGGCCGTCGTTGGCCACCATGGGCATGAAGTCACCGGCCGTCTTCCAGTCGGAGCCCTTCTTCGTTACCTCATACTTGACGTACAGATAGGGGATCCAGTCACCCTCGGCAAAGCCGTTGGCATTGATGTCGAGGGCACGGATGTCGGCCTCCAGGTGGATATCGGATTCCTCGGCCGGGCGCATCATGCCCTTGGGCTCCATGCGCACCGGCTGCAGATAGACAGCGGCAATCTCCATGCCGGAGCGCTGCTCTGGAACCCCGATGGGATACTCGACTGCCCAAGCGGACGGCACTGCCGAAAACAACACCCCACCCATCAGTACGGAGGGAATACCCCGCCAAAACTTCATCATCTTATCCCCCTTGAATGCGAATACGAATCAATATCGTTTGTATTAATAACGAAGAGGCTTGTCGCTGTCAACCCCTTGGCTTCTGTGGAAGATCACCCGGGCCGCACTGAACAGGCGCGGCCCGGGTGATCTTCCACCCCTGGTTGCGTCGCAGGCGGGACTCCAGAGCCACTGCGCCGCCACAACCCGACCTGTTCGCGGATACGCCCGGACTATTCGGAACGATGAAGTGAAAAAATGGGGAGACGCCAGGCCGGAGACGGCTTGACTTCGGGGGGGAAAACCCTGAAAATGCCCGGTCTTGCGGCTACGTAGCTCAGCTGGTTAGAGCACAGCACTCATAATGCTGGGGTCGGTGGTTCGAATCCACCCGTAGCCACCAACAACACGTCCGAGGACGTTCGGAGAAGGCCGGAAAGCCGAGAGAAATCGAGGCTTCCGGCCTTTTTCTTGTCCGATAACGTCTGGGAGCATCCGTTGACAGCCGGGGGCATTTGGGGGCATGGCGCTACTTCATGGGGGCATGATGCGATGCCCCCACCCCCCGGGGGGCGCCTTCCGGCGAACTCCCGCCGCTACGACCGCTTTGGGGGCTTGTTCAGGCGTAGAGCCGGCTCAGCCCGCGGCTGGCACACTCCACCAGGGCGGTGAATCGCTCGAAGTCGTCTGTCCCCAAGGGGCGGCGGCTGGGTCGCCGGTCGGTGTAGAAGATGCCGATCACTTTCGAACCCACCCTCACCGGCGCCACCATGAAGGGTGACTCCCCCGCGACCCGCCGGATCGGCGGGCTGATCAGGGGTTCGAGCCCGGCGGGAGGGGGCGAGGTGACCAGGAACGGCTTGCCGCTCGCCACCACCAGGTCCATCAAGGACTTCTGCAGCCCCTGCAGAGGCATGTTGAAGTCGTTGGCGAGCCGGTACTGGTCCCAACCGAGGGTGGACTTGGTGCGGAGCTGGCGCCGGTCCGAACTCAGCAGGCCGAAGACCAGCCGGTCCACGCCCACGCCGCGCAGGATCCCCTCTTCCACCAGCTCCATGAGAGGGGCCAGGTCCGGTTTCTCTTCCAGCATCTGATCCAGTTCGTCGAGAATGCTGCGAACCAGCTTCGGCTGGGGGTGGTGGAAGTTCTCCCGCTGTGCGGTGGAGGTACCGCCGATGGGCCCTTCGCTCTGGGGGATCTCGTCGCGAAACCGTTCCGGAACCGCCACCAGGCGGGCGGAATTGCGGATCCCGAGGGAGGCGAGGGAGAGAGCCGCCTCCCGGGCGTTCTCCTCCAGCATCTCCTGCAGTTCCAGCTCCTCGAGTTTGAGCGAGACGCCGATCCGCTTGATCATCAGCTGCATCTCCTCGCTCTCCCAACCCTGTTCGGCCGCCCTCGCCAGCTCCTGGGAGAGGCGGATGCAGCGTACCCGGTCGTCGTCGCTGCCTCCCCGCAGCGCGTCGGCCAGCAGGCTGCTGAGGCGCCATTCGCGATTCAGTTCGGCGGTGAGCTGGCGCAGGGAGTAGCCGAGCACCCGCCGCTCGATCTTGTCCAGATTGGTGCCGGGCTTGCGCATCGCCTCGTCGAGCTGGCCTGCCGCCTCCGGAGCCAGCTTGTCGGCAAAGCACCAGAAGGCGAGGCGTCCCACCGAGTAGAGGAGGGTGGCGATGAACACCTCCTCCGGTGATTTCTCCCGGCGGGCGACGGCCAGGGCGCGCGCCTGGGTGGCGGCGTGGTAGGCCCGGCCCAGCTCCGCCAGGAGCCGGTCGCGGTGGACCTTGCCCTTCAGGAGGTGGTCCATGATCGAGATGGAGAGACAGATCGATTTGACGGCATTGAAACCGAGGACGACGATTGCCCGGCTGATGGTGTTGATGGGGCTGCCGGAAGGGTTGTAGAAGCTGGAGTTGGCCATCTTCAGCAGCCGGGCGGTCATGGAGGGGTCGTGGAGGATCGCCCGGGCCACGTCGGAGACGGAACTCCCCTCGCGGGCCGCCTCGGCGCTCACCGCCTGGACGGTGGTGGCGAAGGCGGGCAGCTCCTGGGTCACCAGCGCTTCCGAGAGCTGGTGGAGGCCCTCTCCCCCCTTTACGCTCCGCAGGGGGGCGAGGAGCTCTTCCTCTTCGGTGGGGGCGGGCCGGGCGGCGGATTCGGACATGGGAGGGCTCCTCTGGGGTCTGTGATGCCGCGAGGCGGGACTCTTGGCAGGATGTTGAAAAAGGCCGTCCCGGCCTTTTTCGGCGCCGGAAGCCGAAAATGCGAATTCCGGCTTCCTCACGTTTTCAATGACTTGCCGTCATTGAAAACGGCGGTACATCCATGCACCGCAGCACAGGCTGCCGAAAAACGATGTTTTTCAACAGCCTGTTACCTGTATCGGCCGGCCCCTGGGGGTCTTGATGGGGAAAATGCCGCTCCCGCGAGCGGAATGGCGGCCTGTTGCAACCAGACGCACCACCACGGGGCCCGGAGTTGGGGAAAATGTGATAATCTTGGGCGGCGCTGTGCGCCCTGCGCACCAAGTGGGGGCGCAGGGCGCCTGGTGAGAGAATCCTGGATTGCGGGGGGAATTCAACGTGGAAAGTCTTCAAGCGGGTACCGATGTACTCTTCATCCTCATCGGCGCTGTGATGGTGCTGGCCATGCACGCCGGTTTCGCCTTCCTCGAGGTGGGCACCGTGCGTTCCAAGAATCAGGTCAACGCCCTGGTGAAGATCATCACCGATTTCAGTGCCTCGACCCTGGCCTACTTCTTCATCGGCTACAGCATCGCCTACGGCATCGACTTCTTCGATTCGGCGGCCAAGCTCAACGTGAACAACGGCTACGAGCTGGTCAAGTTCTTCTTCCTGCTCACCTTCGCCGCCGCTATTCCGGCCATCATCTCCGGCGGGATCGCCGAGCGGGCCCGCTTCTACCCGCAGCTCACCGCCACCGTCCTGCTGGTGGCCCTGGTCTATCCCTTCTTCGAGGGGATCGTCTGGAACGGCAACTTCGGCGTGCAGGCGTGGATCGAGGGCACCTTCGGTGCCGGTTTCCACGATTTCGCCGGTTCCATCGTGGTCCACGCCGTGGGCGGCTGGATCGCCCTGGCGGCGGTGCTGCTGCTGGGGCCCCGCCATGGCCGCTACGGCAAGGGGGGCGAGATCTTCGCCCATCCCCCCTCCAGCATCCCCTTTCTCGCCCTCGGTGCCTGGGTGCTCACGGTGGGGTGGTTCGGCTTCAACGTGATGTCGGCGCAGAAGGTGGCCGACGTCTCCGGCCTGGTGGCGGTCAACTCCCTGATGGCCATGGTGGGGGGCGTGCTGGCGGCGCTGGTGGCCGGCAGGAACGACCCCGGTTTCATCCACAACGGCCCGCTGGCCGGCCTGGTCGCGGTGTGTGCCGGCTCCGACCTGATGCACCCCCTGGGGGCGCTGGTGACCGGGGCCGTGGCGGGCATCCTCTTCGTCTGGGCCTTCACCTTCACCCAGAACCGGCTGAAGATCGACGATGTGCTGGGTGTCTGGCCGCTGCACGGGCTGTGTGGAGCCTGGGGCGGAATCGCCGCCGGCATCTTCGGACTGGAGGCCCTGGGCGGCCTCGGTGGCGTCACCTTCGGGGCCCAGCTCGTCGGTACCCTGCTCGGTCTGGCGATCGCCCTGGCCGGCGGTTTCGTGGTCTATGGCGCCATCAAGGCCGCCGTGGGGCTGCGCCTCGACCAGGAACAGGAGTACCAGGGCGCCGATCTCTCCATCCACAAGATCAGCGCCACGCCCGAATACGAAAAGTAGCCACTCTCGGCAAGAGCCCCACGCGGCCGCCCGCGACTCCGTCGCCGGCGGCCGTTTTTTTGCGGTTTCGGCCTTGAATCACCCGGTGTGGCCCGCATCTAAGGGTTCAGAGTTCAAGATTCCCGGACAGCAGGGGTGTTTTCGATGCGAATGGACAAACTGACCAGCAAGTTTCAGATGGCCCTGGCCGATGCCCAGAGCCTGGCGGTGGGTCGCGATCACCAGTTCATCGAACCGGTGCATCTGCTCGTCGCCCTCCTCGACCAGGAGGGGGGCACGGTGCGCCACCTCCTGGCCCAGGCCGACGTCAACGTCAACAAGCTGCGCTCGCAACTGGGCGAGGCGCTCGATCGTCTGCCTTCCGTCGAGGGGGCGGCCGGCGAGGTGCACGTCTCCAACGACCTGGCGCGGCTGCTCAACCTCTCCGACAAGCTGGCCCAGCAGCGGGGAGACAACTACATCTCCAGCGAGCTGTTCGTGCTCGCGGCCCTCGAGGACAAGGGAGAGACGGGCCGGCTGTTGCGCGAGGCGGGCGCCTCCAAGGGGGGCATCGAGCAGGCCATCGACAAGCTGCGTGGTGGCGAGGCGGTGAACGATCCCAACGCCGAGGACCAGCGCCAGGCGCTGGAGAAGTACACCATCGACCTCACCGAACGGGCCGAGCAGGGCAAGCTCGACCCGGTGATCGGCCGTGACGAGGAGGTGCGCCGGGTGGTGCAGATCCTCCAGCGGAGGACCAAGAACAACCCGGTGCTGATCGGCGAGCCCGGCGTCGGCAAGACCGCCATCGTCGAGGGGCTGGCCCAGCGGATCGTCAACGGCGAGGTGCCCGAGGGGCTGAAGCACAAGCGGCTGCTCTCCCTCGACATGGCGGCGCTGATCGCCGGTGCCAAGTTCCGCGGCGAGTTCGAGGAGCGCCTGAAGGCGGTGCTCAACGACATCGCCAAGGCGGAGGGCTCCATCATCCTCTTCATCGACGAGATCCACACCATGGTGGGCGCCGGCAAGGCGGAAGGGGCGATGGATGCCGGCAACATGCTCAAGCCGGCCCTGGCGCGCGGCGAGCTGCACTGCATCGGCGCCACCACCCTGGACGAGTACCGCCAGTATATCGAGAAGGATGCCGCCCTCGAGCGGCGCTTCCAGAAGGTGCTGGTGGACGAGCCCTCGGTGGAGGACACCATTGCCATCCTGCGTGGCCTCAAGGAGCGGTACGAGGTGCACCACGGGGTGGAGATCACCGACCCGGCGATCGTCGCCGCGGCCACTCTGTCGCACCGCTACATCACCGACCGGCAGCTCCCCGACAAGGCGATCGACCTGGTGGACGAGGCGGCCTCCCGCATCCGCATGGAGATCGACTCCAAGCCGGAGCAGATGGACCGCCTGGAGCGGCGTCTGATCCAGCTCAAGATCGAGCGCGAGGCGCTGAAGAAGGAGAGCGACGAGGCCTCCCGCAAGCGTCTGGCCGACCTGCAGGCGGAGATCGAGAAGCTGGAGAAGGAGTTCTCCGACCTGGAGGAGATCTGGAAGGCGGAGAAGGCCGCCCTGCAGGGTACCGCACACATCAAGGAGGAGCTGGAGCGGGCCCGGATCGAACTGGAGACGGCCCGCCGTGCCGGCGATCTGCAGCGCATGTCGGAGCTGCAGTACGGGCGCATTCCCGAGCTGGAGCACCAGCTCGACATGGCGGCCCAGGCCGAGATGCAGGAGATGAAGCTGCTGCGCAACAAGGTGAGCGACGAGGAGATCGCCGAGGTGGTCTCCCGCTGGACCGGCATCCCCGTCTCCAAGATGCTGGAGGGGGAGCGCGAGAAGCTGCTGCGCATGGAGGAGGAGCTGCGTCGCCGGGTGGTGGGGCAGGACGAGGCGATCGCCGCCGTCTCCGACGCCATCCGCCGGGCCCGTGCGGGGCTCTCCGATCCCAACCGGCCCAACGGCTCGTTCCTCTTCCTCGGCCCCACCGGCGTGGGCAAGACCGAGCTGACCAAGGCGCTGGCCGCCTACCTCTTCGATACCGAGGAGGCGATGATCCGGGTCGACATGTCGGAGTTCATGGAGAAGCACTCGGTAGCGCGACTGATCGGTGCGCCGCCGGGATACGTGGGCTACGAGGAGGGCGGTTACCTCACCGAGGCGGTGCGGCGCAAGCCCTACTCGGTGATCCTGCTGGACGAGGTGGAGAAGGCGCATCCGGACGTCTTCAACATCCTCCTCCAGGTGCTGGACGACGGTCGCCTCACCGACGGACACGGCCGCACGGTGGACTTCCGCAACACGGTGATCATCATGACCTCCAACCTCGGTTCACAGCTCATCCAGGAGATGGCCCGGGTCAACGACTACGAGGCGATGAAGACCGCGGTGCTGGAGGTGGTGGGGCAGCACTTCCGCCCGGAGTTCATCAACCGGGTGGACGAGGTGGTGGTGTTCCATCCGCTGGAGAAGGAGCAGATCCGCATGATCTGCAACATCCAGATCGATTACCTGCGGAACCGGCTGGCCGATCGCGACATGACCCTCCAGGTGACCGATGCGGCGCTGGACAAGCTGGGCGAGGCGGGTTTCGATCCGGTCTATGGCGCCCGGCCCCTCAAGCGGGCGATCCAGCACGAACTGGAGAATCCGCTGGCCCGCGAGATCCTCTCCGGCAAGTTCGCTCCCGGCGACTCGATCCGGGTCGACTGGGATGGAGAGGGGTTCGTCTTCGAGCGTTCGGAGGCGAAGGCCGCGGCTTGATCGGTCTCTCCGGCCCGCCTTTCCGGTCCGCCCCCGCGAGGGGGCGGATTTCTTTTGAGCGGAGGAGGGGAGTTGGCGGGATGTCGAAAAAGGCCGTCCTGGCCTTTTTCACCGCCGGAAGCCGAAAATGCGATTTCCGGCTTCCTCACGTGGTGGTGCATCCATGCACCGCGGCACAGGCTGCCGAAAAACGGTGTTTTCCAACAGCCTGTCAGCCGCCGATCACGCCGTTGACGATGGGATTGAAGGCGGTGAGGCTGTCCATCATGGCGGCGTTGCCGAGGCCGTGGCTGGGGAAGAGCAGCTCGAACTGCCCTTGCTCGCCGTGCAGCGCCATGTAGTTGAGGATCACCGTGTTGACCAGCAGGTTGACGTTGTTGGCGGCGGGGCTGGAGGCGGTCTCCACGGAGCCGTCCGAGCGGAACCAGCCGATCTGCTGGCTGCGTGCCTGCTCCTCCGGGGTGCCACCCATGGGTACCGGCCGGCCCGCCGGATCGTAGACGAGGAAGAAGGAGGCGGCCACCGAGCCGTTGTCGCCGGTCCATACCCCCTTGCCGCGGCCGTCGAGGGAGTCATCGATGGTGCCGTTACTGGTGAGCGATCCGTCGCTGAAGACGTAGAGCATGAGGGGGACGCCGACCCGGGCGGCATACTCCAGGCAGGCCCCCATGCAGCGTCCCGCGCGCAGGTCGCGCAGCTCGCCGCTGCCCCGTTCGCCGGTGTGGTAGTCGAAGCCGCCCATGGAGATGGTGCCGGCGCCGGCGAAGCCGTTGATCACCAGCTTCATCACCGAGGCGGTCTTGCGGAACTCGGCGTCCGAGTCGTACTCCTCCTGGCTGAAGATTCCGTTCTCGCCGACGATGTCCGGGTCGATGTCCGGATTGAGGGTGGTGGGGTCGCCGTAGCGGTCCACCAGGTCGGCGGTCTTGACGTAGCCGCAGCGGAGCATCTCCTTGATCACCTCGTCGCGGGTGATCTTCGTGTCGACCCGTCCCAGCTTGCGTTCGCTGATGCGGTAGACCGATTCCATCACCGCCACCGCATCCTCCTGGGAGAGGAGGCCCACCAGCTTGCCGGTATCCACCAGGCCGGTGACGTCGGAGGGACGGTCGATCTTGGTGGGCCGCAGGGCGACATCGATCATGTCGGGCGGCGCCACCGAGTTGCCGCCGGAGTCGGAGCTGCGCGATCCGATCAGGGTGAGCAGCTCGCCGTCGGCGCCGGCGCGGGCGATGCCGTACATGGGGTTGTGGGGGTTGTTGGCGGTGTCGTTGTCGGAACGGGCCGGGATCACCGCGCCGTTGATGGAAGCGGCGGTGGCGGGGGCCACCTTCTCCAGGATGCCGCGCAGGAAGGCGCTGTCGGAGTGGAAGGCGAGCCCCAGGTCGGAATTGACGAAGTCCGACTCGCCGGTGACCGGATTCACCAGCGGCGGCACCATGTCCCCGGGCAGCCCGAGGCGGCTGTAACCGGCGGTGGTCAGGAAGTCGAGCTGCCCCCCCTGCTGGCCGCCGAGGACGTTGGAGCCCACCATGTTGGCCCCACCGGCCAGGTCGAAGCAGATGAAGGGGATCTTGCCTGCACCCTGGGTGGCGATGCCGCACGCCTCCTTCACCGCCTGGAGGTCCTGGGAGAGGGCGGCGCGCGCCTCCCGCGGGTTGGCGAAGAGGCTGAAGAGGGTGGGGCCGGCGATCACCCCGGTTCCGGCGAGCAGCCCCTGGGCGAGGAACTCGCGGCGGGTGACCGGTCGCTTGTGGTCCCGGTGGCGCAGCGGGGCGTCGGGATGGAGGGGTTTCGGTAGCTTGGCCATGTCGTCTTTCCTCGTCGGCGCTCCGTCGGCTGGGGGCGCATCTGTCCGGTTGTCAGGCTGCTTGACAGGCTGTTGAAAAACACAGGGAATCTCTGATTAATTCAGAGATTCCTGCGGCACAGGGATGTGCCGCCAAAATCAATCACCGCAGGTGATTGATTTTGCAAGGGAGCCGAAAACCGCGTTTTTCGGCTCCCGTACTCTGACAATGCAGGGATGAATTGTTCAGAGTTTCCACAGTTTTTCGGCAGCCTGTGTGTGGTGCGGGGATGCACCGCTGCAACATCCTGTCAGTTACTGGATGAGCATCACGGCGCTGCCCAGGGCTGCGGCGCAGGTCGCCTTGACCACCGTGGGTGTACGGTCGGCCGCACACTGGTTGCCGCAGGCGGTGAGCCGGTCCATGAGGCTCTCCAGTTCGGCGCGGATGTCGGCCGGGTCGGGCTGGACCGTGAGCCCGGTGCCGTTGATGCGCACCAGCAGCGGGTCGATCACCAGGTTGCGTTCCGCGGCGGTATCGAAGGCGGTCGCGGCGTCGGCGGAGAAGTCGAAGCCGGGGAAGTAGCTGGCGCGCAGGCTGCTGTCCTCCACCAGGGCGTTGCAGAACTCGATGGCGAGCTGCGAGACGGCGGTCTGGTGGGAGGAGAGGAAGCCCTCGATGTTCTCCACGGTGGGGAGCTGCTGCTTGACCATCTCGAAGGTGGCCTGCACGTCGCTGTGGGTGACCGACACATCGGTCATCACCGACATGGAGTGCAGGATCTCCTCGAAGGTGCGCAGGCCGATGTCGGAGAGGGGCTCCAGGTCGGCCGGCGGGCCGGGGACGGGCGGCGCCGGTTCCTGCCAGTCGTAGCTGCGGCTGCCCAGCACCTCGAAGGTGAGGAAGAACTCGTCCGCCTCCGGTCCCTTCTCCACGGGGATCACCGAGCCGAGCCGGGAGAGGAGGATTCCCTCCCCGGTGGCGGCGTCGCCGTCCACGGTGAGGTCGAGGTTGGTCCACGCCTGACCCACCACCGACTCCTTGCCGTTGATGCCGACCCGGACACCGGCGATGCGAACCTGGCCAAGCGGCTCGCTGCCCTCCAGGCGGATGAAAGTGGGCCGGTTGAAGAGGTAGGCGTAGCTGTCGAACTGGCTCACCTCGAACATCACGTAGGCGTCGTCCACCCCCAGCGCCTCCCCCACCGAGAAGAGCAGGAAGAACTTCTCTCCGACCCCGGCCTCGAAGTTCTGCAGCACCTGATCGGCGGTCAGCGCCCGGTTGTGGATCGCCACCAGGCGCAGCTTGCCCTGCCAGGGGCGGCTTCCTCCCGCCTCGTCGCCGAGGACGAAGGCGAAGGTGTCGTCCCAGTCGGCGAGACTGCCTCCGGCGACCGGATCGAGATCCCCACTGAACTCGCCGTTGACATAGATGCGGCGGCCGTTGACCGGGTCGAAGGTGATCACCACGTGCTGCTGGGTCGCCTGCAGCAGCTCCTTGTCGTCGGCGGTGGAGAGGGCGGGTTCGCCGTTTCCGTCGGTGGTGCTGGAGCGGTGGAGGAAGTTGTAGTTGTAGAGGGTCTGGCCGAGGGTGAAGTTGCGGGCGTCCAGCCCGGCGGAGTAGCTGACGATGCGTGCCGGCCCCTCCTGGCTCACATTGGCGGGCACCACCCAGGCCTCGATCGAGTACTCACCGGTGGAACGGATGAAGTCGTGCAGCTTGCGCGAGGCGGAGGTGACCCCCTGGGCGCGGGCGGAGACGAACTCGACCCCCCAGCCGCCGACCCATTCGAAATCGACCCCCTCGGTGCCGGTGAGGGTGAGGTTCAGGGCCGGCTCGATGCCGCTGATGTCGTAGATGGTGTTGCCGCTGCCGGTCTTGAACTCGTAGAGGGCGATGACGTTGGCCTCGTAGCGGCTGCCGCCGCTGGCGATCACCCCGTCGGGCAGACGCAGCGCCTTGCTGGTCACCCACTCCGGATCCACCTCCGAGAGGGGGATCTCCTCGGCGAAGGCGGTGATCGCCGCTTCCATCTCGCCGGCGTCCTGCTGGCAGTCGCTCCAGCAGTTGTGGAACTCGGGGTAGAGACGGACCACCAGCCGCGAGTTGGCCGGGGTGTCCAGGTCGATCTTGCGGGTGGAACGCACCGCCTCGTAGGCCACGTCCACGTCGGCGTCGGCGAAATAGGGGGCCTGCGGGGTGAGCGACGACTCGGTGTGGCAGCCGTCGCAATAGGCCATCAGCAGGGGGTGGACGGTGGCACCGAACAGGCTGCTGTCGTCGGGGAAGGACTTGGCGGCCCCGGGGTCGCGGATGGGTGGCGGCTCCAGCTCGATCCCCTTCTCCAGACCGCCTCCGGTGGTGCCTCCCGCCGCCCACCCCTCGATGTAGGCGGTGAGGATCTCGCCGCAGGCGGCGTCGGAGTCGAGCCAGCAGTTGTGGCCGCCGGCCACCTTGGTGACCATCAGCGAGTCGGCGGGCGAGGCGAGGTCGGTGATGCCGATCGCCTCACCGTAGGCGACGTTGACGTCCTCCTGGTGGACGAAGAGGGGCTCCTGGCCGCCGGCGCCGTGGCAGGCGCCGCAACGGTTGTCGGCCACCAGGTTGTCCCAGACGTTGCTCTTGAAGGCGGCCACGTCCTCGGTCGCCGGAGGCGGGCCCGAATACTGGGCGACCGGGTCCTGGCTGGTCTCCGGGGTGACGGTGGTGGGCACGCCGTCGAGACAGCCCCCCAGCAGCACGCTGCCGGCCAGCAGCGTGGCCATGCCGAGGGAACGGGGAAGGGGGATGCGATGGTTCATCGGGTTCTCTCCTGGTCCGCCCGGTGGCGTCAGTCGCCCATGCAGTAGACGGCGGTCTCGGCGAAGACCTGTTTGAGGTTGTAGCCGTTGCCGCGGAACAGCCCCGTGACACGTTCGATCTCGGCGCGGTCGGCGGCATCCACCGGCGGACGCAGACAGACGGCCTGGAACACCTTCTTCACCTGGCACTCGGCGAAGACCGCGGTATTGGCCAGCTCGCGGCCCATCGACTTGGCGCCTGCGCCCCGATCGGGGAGGCCGAGCCCGTTGACGTCCCAGCCGAGAACCGAGTTGGGTCCGGCACGCCAGTAGTTGACCCAGCTATCGTCCTCGGTGATGTAGCCGAATTCGAAGTTGCCGGCGTTGATCAGGTACTTGCCCTGCACCCGGGTCCCCGTTTCGGGGTCGACGGTGCCCTCGGCGTTGTAGACCAGGCGGCCGCTGTCGGGATCGCCGTCGTACTCGTAGTCGTAGTAGGCGAGCGCCTGGACCAGCGGATCGAGACCGGCGTGGCAGCCCATGCAGTTGTTGATGTAGATTCGCGAGTCGCCGCCCGGGCTGCGGGAGACGTCCTGACGGATGCGGTCGGTGGGGCGCGAGACGTCCTTCACCTGTTCGATGTCCCGGCAGAGGTGGTTGAGAAAGGTGAAGCGCACCACCGCCCGGTTGGTGCCGTCGATGTAGAAGGCCCGCCCCGCCTGGCGGGTGGTCATGACGCCGGCGGTGGCCTCGGCCGGGATACCGAGGACAGAGGACTGGGTGGTGCGTACCAGGCCGCTCTTGAGGTCGACGCCGCGCCGCTCCATCTCCTCGTAGTGGGCGTTGCTGCCCGGCGAGTAGGCGGGCAGGCCGAGGCCCGAATCGCCCACGTAGAGGATGTCGGCAGAGAGGATCTCGGTGAAGGGGATCTCGTCCCGGATGATGCCGATGGCGGTGGCCGTGTAGTCGTTGAGGGGGGCGAAGACCGTCTGCTCCTCGTTGGTCCAGGGCGTGACGAAATTCTTGAGGGTGACGCCATAGAAGGCGCTGTTCTCCATCGCCTGCCAGGCGGCATCCAGGGGGTCGCCGTTGCGGATCGCCGTCTCCATGGCATCCAGTACCTCTTCGGAGGGGGGTACACCGGCGATGCGATCGTGGAGACGACGCGCCTGATCCCTTTCCGCGGCCGGGGAGAGGGCGGGCAGGGTGACGAGCCCGGCGGCAAAAAACAGCAGGAGCGGGGGGAGGACCCGCCCGCGGGTGGTATGATCGTTCATGATTCCCTCGACCTCGGGTTGGGGTTCTCGGCGATCGTGCCGCGCCGCTCTTCTCTGTCTCTCGTCGGCGTCGTTTCCGGGGCGGCACGGAGCGATTCCGTCTTCTGTCCCGTAACGGCAAACCGCACCGATCTTGATTTTAACAGGCTGTTGAAAAACCCCGTTTTTCGGCAGCCTGTGCCGTGGTGCATGGATGCACCGCCGTTTTCAATGACGGCAAGTCATTGAAAACGTGAGGAAGCCGGAAATCGCATTTTCGGCTTCCGGCGTTGAAAAAGGCCAGGACGGCCTTTTTCAATGTCCTGTTAATTCTACGTTTCAGGTGGGGAATTTTCGTGATTGTGGTCACAGAAGGGGCATCGGCCCCGCCGCATAATCGGGTCCATGCCGATCGGGATGTGACGAATGCCCCGGTCGGAATCCCCCGGCCCTGGCGAACGAGACGCCGGTCGCCCGGTCGCGGGAGCGAGGTGGCGATGGATCTCATCGGGAGAGGTGTTGCATGAAGATCGAATGGGCGGGAGGGGTGTTGCTCACCTCTCTGATACTGCTCGCCGGCTGCGGCGGCGGTGGTCTGGAGGGGAGCCAGGAACCCGACCCGGTGGTCCAGGACTTCGGAATCGCCTATGTGAAGCGCGCCCTCCCGGTCGACGAGCAGGGGGGGGTGCAGTCGGAGGACGTGCGCGACGCCGTCGATTTCCGTCCCGGCGGCGATCTCTATTTTCGCCCCTTCGCCGACGCCGGCGCCCCCGAGGTCAACGTCACCGGCGAGATCACCCAGGGGATGGGTGATGTCCGTGACGTCACCGTCTCCTGGGACGCCACCCGCCTGCTGTTCGCCCTCCGCCTCCCCGAGATCGAGGGGGCCGACGAGGAGGATCAGCCCACCTGGAACATCTGGGAGTACGAGATCGAGAGCGGGGCGCTGCGCCGGGTGATCGCCTCCGACACCCTCGCCGAGGAGGGGCAGGACATCTCCCCCCGCTATCTGCCGGATGGGCGGATCCTCTTCGCCTCCACCCGCCAGCGCCGTTCGCGGGCGATTCTCCTGGACGAGGGCAAGCCGCAGTTCTCCGCCCTCGACGAAGACCTGGACAACCCCGCCCTGCTGCTGCACGTGATGCGGGCCGACGGCACCGAGATCCGC
Source organism: Gammaproteobacteria bacterium (assembly GCA_027001815.1). Taxonomy (GTDB): domain Bacteria; phylum Pseudomonadota; class Gammaproteobacteria; order JALTLT01; family JALTLT01; genus JALTLT01. The sequence continues at coordinate 18,330 of JALTLT010000163.1, forward strand.
CAGATCAGCTTCAACGCCAGTCACGATCTCGACCCGGTGGTGACCCCGGACGGCAAGGTGGTGTTCAGCCGCTGGGACAACATGGGCGGTCGCAACGAGATCTCCCTCTATCGCATGCGTCCCGACGGGGTCGGCCTGGAGCTGCTCTACGGCGCCCACAGCCACGCCAGCGGCAGCGAGGGGGACCTGATCCAGTTCATGGAACCGCGGACCATGCCCGACGGCCGGCTGCTGGTCCTGGCGCGCTCCTTCGCCGGCGCCGATCTGGGCGGCGATCTGATCACCGTCGACGTGGAGCGGTTTGCCGACGACCTCTCCCCCATCGCCGACTGGGCCGGTCTCGCCGGCCCCGCCCAGGCGCCGGCCACCCGTCACGCCATCTCCACCGTGGAGGGGCCGTCGCCCGGTGGCCGCTTCCTCTCGGGATTCCCGCTGTGGGACGGAACAGACCGGCTGCTGGTGAGCTGGACCCCCTGCCGGTTGCAGGACGTGGACGGAAACCTCCTGCCCTGCGTGGAGCCGTGGCTCAGCAACCCGGAGCTGACCTCCGCTCCCCCCCTCTACAGCCTCTTCGTCTACGATCCCCTGGACGGCACCCAACTGCCGGTGGTGCCGCCACAGGAGGGTGTCCTCTATACCGACGTGGTGGCGGC
>JALTLT010000164.1 GCA_027001815.1 Gammaproteobacteria bacterium
TCGGCCGGATTTTCCTCCCAACTCCGCAGGTACCGTAGGCCCGATAAGCGAAGCGCATCGGGCAATTCCTGCGAAGCAGGAACAAAGCGCATCGGGCAATGCCCGCGAAACGGGAACAAAGCGCATCGGGCGATTCCCGCAGAGCAGGAACAGCGCATCGGGCAATTCCCGGATGGCGGAAACATTCCCCTTGCCCGCCGCAGGGGCTTGCCCTATGCTCAATGGTTTCTCCGTCCCGCCCCGGCGCGGGACGTCATCCGTGATATCTGGAGAGGGTTTCTATGGCGCGGGGAGTCAACAAGGTCATTCTCATCGGCAATCTGGGCAAGGATCCGGAGACCCGTTACACCGCCTCCGGCTCGGCGGTTACCAACATCACCCTGGCCACCAGCGAGACGTGGCGCGACAAGCAGACCGGCGAGCAGCAGGAGCGCACCGAGTGGCACCGGGTAGTCTTCTTCGGCAAGCTGGGGGAGATCGCCGGGGAGTATCTGCGCAAGGGCTCCAAGGTCTACGTGGAGGGCAGCCTGCGCACCCGCAAGTGGCAGGGCCAGGACGGTCAGGACCGCTACACCACCGAGATCGTCGCCAACGAGATGCAGATGCTCGACAGCCGTGGTGGCGGCAGCGCCCCCTTTGAGGGTGGCGCCTCCTCCGGCGGCAGCCGCCCCCAGCAGCCGGCCGCGGCCCCTGCCGCCGCCCCGGGCGCGGTGGACGACTTCGACGACGACATTCCCTTCTGATTCGGAGGGCGCCGGCGGCGCCGGTGCAACCTGGGCGGTTTCATGAGCGACAAGGAAAGAGAGCAGAAGAGCAGCAACGTGGTGTGGCACCACGCCACGGTGACCCGCCAGCGGCGGGAGAAGCAGAACAGCCACAAGGGGGCGGTGATCTGGATCACCGGGCTCTCCGGGGCCGGCAAGTCGACCATCGCCCACGCGGTGGAGGAGCGGCTGCACAGCATGGGCTGCCGCACCTTCGTGCTGGACGGCGACAACGTGCGCCACGGTCTCTGTTCCGACCTGGGGTTCTCGGACGAGGACCGCTCCGAGAACCTGCGCCGCATCGGCGAGGTGTGCAAGCTCTTCCTGGAGGCGGGGGTGATCTCCCTGACCGCCTTCATCTCCCCCTTCCGCAAGGACCGCGAGCGGGTCCGCTCCATCATCCCCCACGGCGACTTCGTGGAGATCTACGCCCGTTGCCCCCTGGAGGTGTGCGAGCAGCGTGACGTGAAGGGGCTCTACAAGAGGGCCCGGGCCGGAGAGATCAAGCAGTTCACCGGCATCGACTCCCCCTACGAGGAGCCGGTCAACCCGGAACTGATCCTCGACACCCACCTCCACACCCTCGACGAGTGCGTGGATCAGGTGATCGAGATGCTGCGCATGCGCGCGGTGCTGGCACCCGCCTGTCCCACCGACTGAGGGCGCCGGACCGAAAATCAGACACTTGCCCACCCCTCGGCCGTCGCGCTATCATGATCGGTCCCTTTTCCCGACCGATGTTTCCATGCACGGCAAACTGCACATCAAGACCTTCGGCTGCCAGATGAACGAGTACGACTCGGCGCGTCTGGCGGACCTGCTGCGCGAGAGTCACGGCCTGGAGCCCACCGAGGATCCGGCCGAGGCGGACGTGCTGCTGCTCAACACCTGCTCCATCCGCGAGAAGGCGCAGGAGAAGGTCTTCTCCCAGTTGGGCGTCTGGGCCCCCCTCAAGGCGCGCCGCCCCGAGGTGGTGATCGGCGTCGGCGGCTGCGTCGCCAGCCAGGAGGGGGAGGCGATCCGCGAACGGGCCCCCTGTGTGGATCTGGTCTTCGGCCCCCAGACCCTGCACCGCCTGCCGGAGATGCTCGAGGAGGCCCGTGCCCGGAACCTGCCGGTGATCGACGTCTCCTTTCCCGAGATCGAGAAGTTCGACCGCCTGCCGGAACCGCGTGCCGAGGGACCCACCGCCTTCGTCTCGGTGATGGAGGGGTGCTCCAGGTACTGCACCTTCTGCGTGGTGCCCTACACCCGCGGCGAGGAGGTGAGCCGCCCCTTCGACGACATCATCGCCGAGGTGGTCGCCCTGGCGGAGCAGGGGGTGCGCGAGGTGAACCTGCTGGGGCAGAACGTCAACGCCTACCGCGGCCACACCCACGATGGCGAGACCGCCGACCTGGCGCTGCTGATCGGCTACGTGGCGGCGGTGGAGGGGATCGAGCGGATCCGCTACACCACCTCCCACCCGGTGGAGATGAGCGACCGGCTGATCGAGGTGTATGGCGAGGTGCCGGAGCTGGTGAGCCATCTCCACCTGCCGGTGCAGAGCGGTTCCGACCGCATCCTGGCCCTCATGAAGCGGGGGCACACCGCTCTGGAGTACAAGCAGAAGGTGCGCCGCCTGCGCGAGATGCGTCCCGATCTCAGTCTCTCCTCCGACTTCATCGTCGGCTTCCCCGGAGAGACCGAGGAGGACTTCGAGGCGACCCTGGCGCTGATCGAGGAGATCGGCTTCGACCACTCCTTCAGCTTCATCTACAGCCCGCGCCCCGGCACCCCGGCCGCCTCCCTCCCCGACGATGTGCCCTTGGAGGTGAAGAAGGGGCGCCTGGCCCGCCTTCAGGCGCGCATCAACGAGATGGCGATGGAGATCAGCCGCGCCATGATCGGCTCCGTGCAGCCGGTGCTGGTGGAGCGGCCTTCCAGGAAGAACCCGGCCCAGCTCGCCGGGCGCACCGCCAACAACCGGGTGGTCAACTTCGACGGTCCGCGTGAACTGATCGGGCGGATGGTCGAGGTGCGTATCACCGAGGCGCTGCCCAACTCCCTGCGTGGCCGCCTGCTGGACGCCGTGGCCGTCGCCTGATCCTCGCCGCCGACGCCGTACCCTCCCTTGAAAGAGCAGCCCCGGACCATAGATCTCACCCTGGAGCCCGCCGACAATCGGCGGCTGGCCAATCTGTGCGGCCAGTTCGACGAGCATCTGCGGCAACTGGAGCAGCGCCTCGGCGTGGAGATCAACAATCGCGGCAACCGCTTCCGGGTGATCGGTGAGCCCCGCTCCACCGAGACCGCCGGCCGCCTGCTGCGGGAACTCTACCGCGAGACCGAGAGTCACCAGCTCTCGCCGGAACAGATCCACCTGCGCCTCCAGCAGTCGTCGCTCGGTGCGCTGGGAGAGGGGGCGCCGGAGGAGAAGCCGGTGGTGATCGCCACCCGCCGGGTCGAGGTGAGCGCTCGCGGGCCCAACCAGCAGGCCTATCTGCGTAATATCCTCTCCCACGACATCAATTTCGGCATCGGCCCGGCCGGTACCGGCAAGACCTGGCTGGCAGTGGCCTGCGCCGTGCAGGCGCTGGAGGAGGAGCGGGTGCGCCGCCTGGTGCTGGTGCGTCCGGCGGTGGAGGCGGGCGAGCGGCTGGGCTTCCTGCCGGGGGACCTGGCGCAGAAGATCGACCCCTACCTGCGCCCCCTCTACGACGCCCTCTACGAGATGCTCGGATTCGACAAGGTGGCGCGGCTGGTGGAGCGCAACGTGATCGAGATCGCGCCGCTCGCCTACATGCGCGGACGCACTCTCAACCACGCCTTCATCATCCTCGACGAGGCGCAGAACACCACCTCCGAGCAGATGAAGATGTTCCTCACCCGGATCGGCTTCGGCTCCACGGTGGTGGTGACCGGAGACGTGACCCAGGTGGACCTCCCCGACAACCGCCGCTCGGGGCTGGCCCACGTGATCGAGGTGCTGCGTGACGTGGAGGGGATCAGCTTCACCTTTTTCACCGCCGCCGACGTGGTCCGTCACCCCCTGGTGCAGAGGATCGTCTCCGCCTACGAGGGGCACGAGTGCGGTGAGTGAGGCGCTGGTGGTGGAGATCCAGCGGGCGTGCGAGAGCACCAGGGCTCCCGATGACGGGGAGCTCTCTTCCTGGGCCGCCGCTGCCCTGCAAGGGGAGGGGCCGGGCGAGGTGGTGATCCGGCTGGTGGACGAGGCGGAGAGCGCCGAACTCAACGCCACCTACCGCCACCGCCAGGGGCCCACCAACGTCCTCTCCTTCCCCTTCGAGGCACCGCCGGGGGTGGAGACGCCGCTGCTGGGGGATCTGGTGATCTGCGCCCCGGTAGTGGCGCGGCAGGCGCGTGAGCAGGGGAAGCGCCTCGAGGCCCACTGGGCCCACATGGTGGTGCACGGCATGCTCCACCTGCAGGGGTACGACCACCAGGACGAGGTGGAGGCGGCCCGGATGGAGGGGCGCGAGCGGCAGATCCTCGCCCGCCTCGGGTTTCCCGACCCCTATGCCGATGAAGGATTCGAGTGAGGCAACACGAGTGACCAAGAGACCATGAACGAAGACTATCCCAGTACCGGCGGTCCCGGGCAGAGGAGGTGGATGGAGCGCATCGCCAGCTTCTTCACCGCCGAGCCCCGGGACCGGGACGAGCTGCTGGAGCTGCTGCGCGACGCCGAACGGCGCAACCTGCTGGATCCCGACGCCCTCAACATGATCGAGGGGGTGATGCAGGTCTCGGAGATGCAGGTGCGCGACATCATGATTCCCCGCTCCCAGGTGGTGGCCCTGGAACGGGACGCCCCGGTGGAAGCGCTCTTCGATACCATCGTCGAGTCGGGTCACTCCCGCTTCCCCGTGATCGGCGACAACCTGGACGAGATCGTCGGCATCCTGCTGGCCAAGGACATGCTCCGCTACTGCCGGGAGGGTGACCAGGCCTTCGACATCCGCGAGGTGTTGCGCCCCGCCATCTTCATCCCCGAGAGCAAACGGCTCAACGTGCTCCTCAAGGAGTTTCGCGCCAGCCGCAACCACATGGCGATGGTGGTGGACGAGTATGGCGGTCTGGCAGGGCTGGTGACCATCGAGGACGTCCTGGAGCAGATCGTCGGCGAGATCGCCGACGAGCACGACATCGAGGAGGGGGCCGACATCGTCGAACACGGCAACCAGCTCTTCTCGGTCAAGGCGATCACCCCCATCGAGGAGTTCAACGACTACTTCGGCAGCGACTTCTCCGACGAGGAGTTCGACACCATCGGCGGGCTGGTGATGCAGCGTCTCGGCTCGGTACCCAAGCCGGGCGAGACGGTGGAGCTCGACGGGCTCCGTTTCAAGGTGCTGCGGGCCGACAGCCGGCGCATCCAGCAACTGCAGGTGCAACGGATCGAGGCGGACGCCTGATCCTCCTCCATGGCCCGGCGCATCCCACTCCCCTCCTGGCCGGCCGTGACGGCGCTCGCCGCCGGCGCCCTGATGCCCTTCGCCTTCGCTCCCTGGGGGCAGTGGTGGCTGGCGCCGGTGATGGTTGCCCTGCTGTTCACCCTCTGGTGGGGCGTCGCCCCCCGCCGGGCCGCCTGGCTCGGCTGGCTCTTCGGCATCGGCCAGTTCGGCGCCGGCGTCCACTGGGTCTGGATCAGCATGACCCGCTTCGGCCC
>JALTLT010000165.1 GCA_027001815.1 Gammaproteobacteria bacterium
CCCCCTCACCGCACCCCCGCGCACTCCGCCGGCCCGCGGCCGGCCGGGGGAACGGCGCCTTGAACGCCGCCAACCCCGACAGCCTTCGCCACATCTTCCGCATCAGCGACCTCTGCGCGCTGCTGGAGCGCTATCTCGAGCCCGACCAGGTCAAGGAGGTCTATCGCGCCTACCTGTTCGGCGCCGAGGCTCACGACGGCCAGCAGCGCCTCTCCGGCGAGCCCTACATCACCCACCCCCTGGCGGTGGCCAAGATCCTCGCCGAACTCTACCTGGACCACCAGTCGATCATGGCGGCGATCCTCCACGACGTCATCGAGGACACCCCGACCGCCCGCGAACATCTGGCGGAGGAGTTCGGTGAGGAGGTGGCGGCGCTGGTGGACGGGGTGAGCAAGATCACCCACCTCCATTTCGAGAGCAAGGCGGCCGCGCAGGCGGAGAACTTCCGCAAGATGATGCTGGCCATGGTGCAGGATATCCGGGTGATCCTCATCAAGCTGGCGGACCGGCTCCACAACATGCGCACCCTGGACGTGATGCGCCCCGACAAGCGGCGGCGCATCGCCCGCGAGACCCTGGAGATCTACGCCCCCATCGCCGCCCGCCTGGGCATGAACCGGATCCGCATCGAGCTGGAGGATCTCGGTTTCGCCGCCCTCTATCCCATGCGCTACCGGGTACTGCGGGACGCCGTAAGCAAGGCGCGCGGCCACCGCAACGAGGTGGTGCAGACCATTCTCACCGCGATCCGGCGGCGATTGCGCCAGGAGGGGATGGAGGCGGAGGTGTACGGCCGCGAGAAGCATCTCTACTCCATCTACAAGAAGATGAGAGCCAAGCACCTGTCATTCCAGGACGTCTACGACATGTACGCCTTCCGCATCGTGGTCGACCGGGTGGACACCTGCTACCGGGTGCTCGGCGCGATGCACAACCTCTTCAAGCCCCTGCCCGGCCGCTTCAAGGACTACATCGCCATCCCCAAGTCCAACGGCTACCAGTCGCTGCACACAGTTCTGTTCGGTCCCTACGGCGTCTACCTGGAGGTCCAGATCCGCACCACCGACATGGACAAGGTGGCGGAGCGGGGCGTGGCCGCCCACTGGATGTACAAGACCGGCGAGAGCAACGGCACCAGCGCCGAGGCGCGCGCCCGCCAGTGGCTGCAGAACCTGCTGGAGCTGCAGAAGAACGCCGGCAGCTCCATGGAGTTCATCGAGAACGTCAAGATCGACCTCTTCCCCGACGAGATCTACGTCTTCACCCCCCGCGGCGACATCCTCGAACTGCCGGCGGGCGCCACGGTGGTCGACTTCGCCTACGCCGTGCACACTGACATCGGCAACACCTGCGTCGCCGCCAAGGTGGACCGCCGCCTCACCCCCCTGCACACCGTGCTGCGCTCCGGCCAGACGGTGCACATCATCACCGCCCGCGGCGCCCGGCCCAATCCCGCCTGGCTCTCCTTCGTGGTCACCGCCAAGGCGCGCACCGCCCTGCGCTCCTACCTCAAGCGCCTGCGGCGCAGCGAGGCGGTGGCCCTCGGCAGACGTCTCTTCCGCAAGGCGCTGGCCGCCCACGGCACCAGCCTCGAGGAGCTGCCCCAGGAGCCGCTCGACAAGACCCTGGAGGCGTATCAGCTCACTGGCCTCGACGAGCTGCTGGAGGAGATCGGTCTCGGCAAGCGCATGGCTCCGCTGGTGGTCCAGCAGATGCTCGAGTCGGAGGGCCCCGCAGAGGGGCGGCTGGAGCGCCCGGCGCGGGGCGGCCTGGCCCGTCCCCTGGTGATCCGCGGCACCGAGGGAATGGTCGTCAGCTTCGCCAAGTGCTGCCGGCCGATCCCCGACGACGAGATCATCGGCTACATGAGTGCCGGCCGCGGCGTGGTGATCCACCGCCGCCGCTGCAGCAACGTCAGCGACGGCAAGGGGAGCCGCGAAAACTGGCTCAACGTGGAGTGGTCCAAGGAGGTGAAGGGGGAGTTCCTTGCCGAGATCCAGGTGGACGTGGCCAACCAGCGGGGGGCCCTGGCCACCGTCGCCGCGGAGATCGCCGACTGCGAATCGGACATCGACAATGTCACCATCGACGAACGGGACGGCCTCACCACCACCATGAAGTTCGTCCTCAGCGTCCACGACCGCCACCATCTGGCCCAGGTGATGCGCCGCCTGCACGGCCTGCGCATGGTGGTACGGGTGGCCCGCAAACGGATGTGACCCCGATCTGTTGCCAACGAACCGAAGAGGAACCGATACCGACATGAGCAGAGAGATCATCTCCACCGATCGCGCCCCCCAGGCGATCGGCACCTACTCCCAGGCCGTCAAGGTGGGCGACACCGTCTATCTCTCCGGCCAGATTCCCCTCGACCCGGCCACCATGGAACTGGTCGACGGAGACATCGAGGCGGCCATCCGCCGCGTCTTCGACAACCTCTCGGCAGTCGCCGAGGCGGCCGGGGGCTCGCTGGCCGAGGTGGTGAAGCTCAACGTCTTCCTCACCGATCTGGGCCACTTCCCCACCGTCAACCGGATCATGGCCGAGTACTTCAGCGAACCCTATCCCGCCCGCGCTGCCATCGGCGTCGCCGCCCTGCCCAAGGGGGCCGAGGTGGAGATGGACGCGGTGCTGGTGCTGGGCGCCTAGACCGCCCCCTCGCCGACCATGGACGCACGACCCGACACGGATCCGTTGGGCCGCCCGGTCACCTCCCTTCGGGGGGTGGGGCCGGGCGTCGCCGCGCGCCTCGAGCGGCTCGGCATCCGCACCCTGCAGGACCTCCTCCTCCACCTCCCCCTGCGCTACGAGGACCGCACCCGGCTCACCCCCATCTCCCGGCTCCGTCCGGGCTCCCGGGCCCAGGTGTGCGGCACCATCGAGCAGAGCGCCTTCATCGGCGGTCCACGCCGCCAGCACCGGCTGCTGCTGGCCGACGAGAGCGGATACATCGAGGTGCGTTTCTTCCACGTGAGCCAGGGGATGCGGCGCGGCTTCACCGTCGGCAGCCGCATGCTCTGTTTCGGCGAGGTTCGCTGGGGTCGCCAGGGCCTGGAACTCACCCACCCCGAATTCCGCATGCTTCACGACGACGCCCCGCCGCGACTGGAGGAGCGCCTCTCGCCGGTCTATCCCACCACCGAGGGGCTGGGGCAGAAGCGGCTGCGCGACCTGGTGGATCAGGCGCTCGCCCAGTTAGAGAAGGGGGGAGGACTGGAGGAGCTGCTCCCCCACGAGCTGCTGGAGAAGCTGGGGCTGCCACCCCTGCGCGACGCCCTGCTGCTCGCCCACCGCCCACCACCGGAGATCTCCCTGGCGGAGCTGGAGGAGGGGCGCCTGCCGGGTCGCGAGCGGCTCGCCTTCGAAGAGCTGCTGGCCCACCACGTGGCCCTGCGCCGCCTGCGCGCCCGGGCCGCCCGCCACCGCGCGCCACCGCTGCCGGAAGAGCCGGAACTGGTGACCCGCTTCCTCGAGGCACTCCCCTTCCGCCTCACCGGAGCCCAGGAGCGGGTGCGCCGGGAGGTGGCCGCCGATCTCGCCCGCCCCCATCCGATGATGCGGCTGGCGCAGGGGGACGTGGGCTGCGGCAAGACCGTGGTGGCCGCCTGCGCACTGCTCCAGGCGGTGGCCGATGGCCGCCAGGCCGCCTTCATGGCCCCCACCGAACTGCTGGCGGAGCAGCACGCCCGCAACCTGCGCGCCTGGCTGGAGCCCCTCGGCATCTCCCTCGCCCATCTCAACGGCCGCAAGGGGGTGGCGGAACGGCGCAGCGTGCTCGCCGCCATCGCCTCCGGGGAGGCCCGGGTGGCGGTGGGCACCCATGCCCTCTTCCAGCCGGAGGTGCGCTTCCGCGACCTGGCCCTGGTGGTGGTGGACGAGCAGCACCGCTTCGGCGTCGACCAGCGGCTCGCCCTGCGCGAGAAGGGAGAGGGCGGAGGGCTGGTCCCCCACCAGCTCATCATGACCGCCACCCCCATCCCCCGCACCCTGGCGATGACCTTCTACGCCGACCTGGACGTGTCGGTGATCGACGAACTCCCTCCCGGCCGCACACCCATCCAGACCGCCGCGATCCCCATGAATCGCCGCGACGAGGTGATCGCCCGGGTCGGAGAGGCAGCCCGGGCAGGCCGCCAGATCTACTGGACCTGCACCCAGATCGAGGAGTCGGAGGAGAGCCGTGCCCAGGCCGCCGAGGAGAGCCACCGGCAGCTCAGTGAGGCGCTGCCGGACCTGCGTATCGGCCTCGTCCACGGACGCATGAAGGGCGCCGACAAGGACGCCGTGATGGAACGTTTCAAGGCCCACCAGCTCGATCTTCTGGTCGCCACCACCGTCATCGAGGTGGGGGTGGACGTGCCCAACGCCTCCCTGATGGTGATCGAGAACGCCGAGCGGCTGGGGCTCGCCCAGCTCCACCAGCTTCGCGGCCGTGTGGGCCGGGGCGCCACCGAAAGCGCCTGCATCCTCCTCTACCAGCCGCCGCTCTCCGACGCGGGGCGAGCCCGCCTCGCCGCCCTGCGCGAAACCCACGACGGTTTCGTCATCGCCCAGCGCGACCTGGAGCTGCGCGGCCCCGGCGAGGTTCTCGGCACCCGCCAGTCCGGCGACGTCGCCTTCCGCACCGCCGACCTCGCCCTCGACCAGCCCCTGCTACCCCTGGTCCAGCAGACCGCCGACTCCCTGCTGGCCGACGACCCCGCCCGCGCCCAACGCCTCATCGACCGCTGGCTCGGCCCCACCGCCCGCTACGGCGAAGCATGACAAGCCGCCCCCTCAACCCCACCCTCCCAAGACACCCACCAACACTCCTTAGACACCCATTCGAGCTGCATGGACACCCACCTTTTCAAGATCATAAGGTGGGTGTCTATGATTGTGATGTATTCGGGGTGCAAACCGGCGCGGGAGTGATTCCCTGGCACCCGACGAAGGTACCCGGGAACTCCTCAGTACCAAGTTAGTAAGTATCCCCCGGCAAAGCCGTGGGCTTTAGCAGGATGTTGAAAAAGGGGAGTGGGAGCGGCAATCGGGGGGCGGAGAGCTCCAATGGGCAAGGGGCATGGGCGACCCTCGCGCACACCCGTCACGAAAATGGATCGACAATCTTGGCGGCGGCTAGGCCGGTCCGGGCATCAGTTCCCGACAGACCTGCGCCCCGGGGGTACGGCGGTAACCCAGCCTTCGGCACACCCGCCTCACGACATCCAACGCCCCGACCCAGATCCGGAAACGCACCTCGAAATGTTGGGCGAGGGTGAGCCACTTGTGCTGTTCCAGACCCAGGCGGCCCAGCATCGTCACCGCCGTTTCCGGGATCCGGCCCGCCACTTCCTCCCGCACCTGCCGACCTGTCCATTCCACCAGATCCAGATAGTCGCTCAGCCGAAATGGCAACCCAAAGGGCATGTCCTCCCGCGGGTTGCCCACCAGCGGCATCAGCCCAGGTGCCTGATGCTGAGGGTCGTCCATCACCTCGGTTCCCACCTTTCGCGCATGAGCAAAACGCTTCCGGATACTGGTGTGTTTCGACTCCTCCGGCCGTTTGGCCACCTTCGCCCTTACCGGATTGAGATCCACATAGGCCATGCAGGCCACGAGCGCCGCCTCATCCAGCAGGGCCTGACACTTGAAACGCCCCTCCCAGAATCGCCCCGTGCATTCGTCCTCGGCATTGGCTCTTCGGGCGATGGACTCATTGAGGACCCGCATGTACCAGCTGATGTCCATCAACCGACCGCGCCAGGTCTCGATCTCCTTCTCCAGCACCTCCTGCTCGTCCTCATCCAGAGGCTGATCCTCCCCAAATCGACGGGAGAGGTCGGTACCCTGGAACAGGGCGTGCCACCGTTCTACAACCTCTCGAGGCGACAGCCCTTCGGCCTCTTCCCGGTCCACGTAGAGCACCACGTGATAGTGGTTGGAGAGGACCGCGTAGGCGCAGATACGGAGGGCAAAGACCTCCGACAGCTCGAGAATGCGTTCCTCGACCCAGGTACGACGGTGTTCGAGATCATCACCAGTATTGGGGTCTATGCCACAGAGGTAAGCACGGCGCACGCAACGCGAGGTGCAGTGGTAATAACGGGTGTCGTCCAGAGAGATCTGGGTATGGCGTGGAGTGGGCATGATCGGCTCCTTCGATCGCACTTCTTCCATGGATACTATCGTGGCTGCGAGAAAAGATGGCACGATAGACTCGGGATTGTCAATCCCCTCCAGGTGGGTGTCCAATTAGTAAAAGTGGGTGTCTGGAGTGGGGGGGTGATCCTCTTGATCGGATGTCGGCTGTCGGGGAGACTGGGTTGGCGGGATCGGTGGCGGGTGGCGCGTGTGAAACTCGCCGGGCCCGGCCCTACTTCACAGCACGCCGGGGAGATTTTCGTCATCCGGTCAAGGGCGGGATCTCCGCCATCGGCATCGCTCCTGGTATCTCGCTAGCCGGCCTCCTGGCCAGCGCAGGGGCCGGGCTGGTTGGACCGCTCGTTTCCCCACGATCTCGAATGAAGGAGAACAGGCGATGGCCATCACTTCCCTGGAGGCATTCCTGGCGAGTCTCGAAGCGGACTCCCCGCCGGCCACGATCGGCCCCCATCTGCAGGCCCTCTGGCTGGCCAGGCGGGGAGACTGGGATGGTGCCCATCGGATCGTCCAGGAGCTGGATGATTCCGCGGCAGCACGCATTCACGCCTGGCTGCATCGAGTGGAAGGAGATCGCTGGAACAGCGAATACTGGCACCGGCGGGTGGGCACGACTTTTCCGGATCACCTCTCCGAGGAGGCCGAATGGGAGATGCTCGTGGAACTGCTCATCGATCGATCGGACTCTTGATCCTCCCGGCCCGCTGATGGACACTGGTCGCCCCCGAGGATCAGGCCGGCGCCCGGCGCCGGTATCGCGAGGTAGCCAAACCATGTACGTCTGGAATTCCAAGGATGCGCCCCCCCTGAGGAGCATCCGCGAGGTGAAGCCGCTCAGCTTCATCTTCGAGAAGAAGAATGCCCTTCCGGCGGAGATCTGTCAGAACCTGATCGAACGGTTCGAGGCTCATCAGGAGGAGCAGTACGCCGGTCGCATCGGTCAGACCGCCGCTCAGGACCAGAGCATCAAGAAGACCACCGACCTGGTGGTGAGCGGCAAGCCCCACTGGAAGGATGCCGACAACAATTTCTTCCGCTCCCTGGGCCTCGCCATCAAGGAGTTTCGGGAGACCTACCCCTATTTCAAGGGGCCGTTCAAGGACGTAGGCTATCAGATCCAGCGCTACCTGCCGGGGGAGTATTACCACTGGCACATCGACGGCGGCAGCCATCAGTTCGCCGAACGTCAGCTGGTGGCGCTGTGGTATCTCAACGACGTGCCGGGCCCCGGCGGCGAGACCGAGTTCGTCTTCCAGGACGTGAAGGTGAAGCCGGAGGCGGGCAAGCTGGTGCTCTTCCCCCCCTTCTGGACCCACGAGCACCGCGCCTGCCGGCTGGAGAAGGGGGTCAAGTACATCGCCACCACGTGGGTGGTCTTTGCCTGAAGGGTTCGTCGAGATCCGGCCGCCAGTGTCCGATGAGATGGAGCGGCTCTTCGAGCTGCGCTGGCGGGTGTTGCGTGCGCCCTGGGGCCAGCCCCGCGGCAGCGAACGCGACGACCAGGAGGCGACCGCCTGGCACCGGGTTGCGGTGACCGGCGAAGGGGAGTTCGTCGCTGCGGCCCGGTTGCAGCGGGAACCGCAGCCGGCCACCGGCCGCATCCGCTATATGGCGGTGGCCGAAAAGTGGCGGCGCCGGGGTATCGGCAGCCGTCTTCTTGCCGCCCTGGAGGCACTGGCGCTCGAGGAGGGAATGGAGCGCATCACGCTGCTGGCCCGCGACCCCTTCCTCGACTTCTATCTCTGCCGTGGCTACATCCCCGTCGGCCCGGGTCCCCTGCTCTTCGACATCATCCCCCACACCAGCATGGAGAAGCGGCTGGTGCGAGAGGGCACCGGGGCTGGGGGAGGTCCCCCGGCCACGCTATAATGACGGCTTCGATCCACCGGGGATACGCCGAGAATGAAGGAACGCCTGCGCGACTACATGCTGCTGATGCGTCTCGACCGCCCCATCGGCATCCTGCTGCTGCTCTGGCCCACCCTCTGGGCGCTCTGGATCGCCGCCGGCGGCATGCCCGAGCCACTGATCCTCGTCGTCTTCGTTTCCGGCGTGATCCTGATGCGTTCTGCCGGCTGCATCATCAACGATTTCGCCGATCGGGACATCGATCCTCACGTGGAGCGCACCCGCGACCGGCCCATCGCCGCCGGACGGGTCACCCCCCGCGAGGCGCTGAGCCTCTTTGGCGGCCTTCTGCTGGTCGCCTTTGGCCTGGTGCTGCTGCTCAACCGCCAGACCGTCCTGCTCGCCTTCGGCGCTGCCGCACTGGCCACCGTCTATCCCTTCATGAAGCGCTACACCTACCTGCCGCAGGTGGTGCTGGGCGCCGCATTCGGCTGGGCCATCCCCATGGCCTTCTCCGCGGTCACCGGCAGCGTGCCGGCGGTGGCATGGGTGCTCTTCATTGCCAACGTGTTGTGGGCCACCGCCTACGACACCATGTACGCGATGGTGGATCGCCCGGACGATATCCGCATCGGCGTCAAATCCACGGCCATCCTGTTCGGCGAGATGGACCGCCCCATCATCGCCGCCCTGCAGGCGATGGTGCTCTTTGCGCTGGTACTGGTAGGCCAGCGGCTCGAGATGGGGGTCCCCTATTACGTCGGCCTCACGGTGGCCGCCGGCCTGGCAGGATACCAGCAGTTCCTGATTCGCGAACGCGATCCACGCGGCTGCTTCCGTGCCTTCCTCAACAACAACTGGTTCGGGCTGGCGGTCTTCTCGGGCATCGTCGGCCACTATCTCACCACCTGAGCCCGTGCGCGCCATCTGTCTCGATCTCTTCCACACCCTGGTGGACGTGGGCGCGGTACCCCTCTCCGAAGGGGCCTTCACCGCGGACATCCTGGGCCTGGACCACGAAGCCTGGAATGCCGCCTGCTTTGGCGCCCACCACGAGATCCGCCGCCCGACGGACCACCTGGAGGTGATCCGTCGGCTCGCACGTTCGCTCGACCCGGAGATCCCCGAGACACGCATCCGCCTCGCGGCCGAGGCGCGCCAGCGCCGCTTCGCCCATGCGCTGCGCAATCCGCCGCAGACGACCCTGCACCTGGTGGAGACCCTGGCGGGGCGCGGCTGGCGGCTCTGCCTGGTCTCGAACGCCTCCAGCGGCGAGGTGGCGGCCTGGGAGCAGTCGCCGCTGGCCCGCTGGTTCCACACTGCCCTGTTCAGTTGTCACTGCGGAGTCGCCAAGCCGGACCCGGCCATCTATCACCTGGCGGCCGAAAGGCTGGGGACGCCGCCTGAGCGTTGCTGGTTCGTGGGCGACGGTGGATCGAGGGAACTGGAGGGTGCACGGGGGGTGGGCATGCGTCCCTTGCGGGTGCAGTGGTTCCGTGATCGCGGGCAGAGTGGGGCGGCAGCCGAGGTGGTTGCGGTCCGGGAGGTGGAAGAGCTGCTGGGGCGGGTGGGGGAACCGGCGCCCTGAGAATCGTTTGGCGGTACGGGAGCACTCGCCGGACCCCAGCGGCACGGCATCGTGTCAACCGCCATACCCCCTCTCGTGCCGCGAGGGACGGCGTTGCCGCGTGCGGCTCGGCGATCGAGGGGATGGGGACCTGCAACAACAAAAAGGGCCGCGCCGGTCGCCCGGCAGCGGCCCTTTCGATCCCGATGAAGAGGGATCAGCGGCTGGAACCGGCCTCGGCGTGGGCCATGTCTACCACCTTCATGGCCAGCTCCATGTACTTCTGACGGTAGCCGGCAAGCTCGTGGCCCTCTTCCGGCACGAAGTAGTCCTTGGGGTCGATGCCGTTCTTCTGCTCATACTCGATGAACTTCTTCTGCATCTCGAGCATCTCTTTGATCAGTGCTTGCTTGTCGCTCATGGCTCTTCATCTCCTGAGTGTCATGCGTGTGGAGCGGTCGGTCTAGACGGGACCGCTTCCCTAGAAGCCTCTCCCGGCGCAGGCGACGCCCTCGCGCCTCACCCCCGCCGGGCAGGCTCCTGGAGAACCGGCCCCTGCCCCGGATATCCTCACGAATCCAGGGTGGGAATTTGTCATTCTATTAGATTATCATGATATGGTTCAAGCTGTCATCCTCCTCCAGGAGTTCGAGATCCCATGCCCGGCAATCCGCTGCTGCTTTCCATCGTGGAGCTGGGGGGCTACCCCGACTATGCTCCCCTCTACCGCCGCCTGGGTTTCGAGGTGGAGCAGGTGACCAGCATGCGCAAGGCGCTGGCCCTGCTCAAGAAACGGTCACCACAGGTGGTGGTGGCGGAGTTCAACTTCCAGTCGGACTTCCGGGACCGCTCCTCCAGCCTGGAGTCCCTGCTCGCCACCCTGCAGAGCCGGGCACCGGATGCGCGGATGGTGGTCTTCTACGAGGAGGAGTACGAGGGTCCCTTCCGCGAGCGGCTGGCCAGCCGTTGGCCGATTCATGCCGCGCTGCCGTTCCCCGTCGACGAAACACGACTGGAGGCGGCCATTGTCTCGGCCGGAGGGGCCCATGACTGAAGTCCATCTCCCCTCCGTCTTCTTCGACCGCATTGCGGACGGCTACGACGGCCCACCCCTGCGCCTCTTCCCCTGGGTGGCCGACCATCTGGTGCACCACATCCAGCCGCGGCCGGGAGAGAAGCTGCTGGACGTGGGTGCCGGCACCGGGGCGGTGGCGATCGCCGCCGCTCAGCGGGTGGGATCCTCCGGGCGAGTCTTCGCCGTCGACCTCTCCGGTCCCATGCTCGATCGGGCCGAGACCCACGCCGCCAAGATGGTCCTCTCCAACATCGACTTCTACGAGATGGACGGCGCCCACCTGGAGTTCCGCAACGGTTACTTCGATCACGTGGCCGGTTCGTTCGCGCTCCAGTACCTGGATAGCCCTGAGGCGGCTCTTCGGAGCTGGCTGCGGGTGCTGCGTCCCGGCGGCACCATCGCCTTCACCAGTTTCGGCACCGATCCCTTCTCACCGCTCGCCGGCCTGCTGCGCAGCCACCTGGAGGAGGGCGGATATTCCGCCGGCGCGCCACTTCCCTGGGATCGGCTGACCGATCCGGCCGCCTGCGCCACGTTGCTGGAGAGGGCGGGAGCGGTGGAGGTAGCTGCGGAGCAGCGCCCCATGGGCTACCATCTCAACAATGCCCTGGAGTGGTGGGAAGTGGTGGAGCACACCGATCTCGCCCTGCTGCTCGACGGGCTCGACGGGAGCAGCTTGCAGGCCCTGCGGGAGCGCCACTTCCCCGAGGTGAACGCGCTCGACGAAGGGGAGGGGATCGCGGTGGAGGTGCCGGTCAACATCGTCTCCGGGCGCAAACCGGAAACCTAGCAGGCTGTTGAAAAACACCGTTTTTCGGCAGCCTGTGCTGCGGTGCATGGATGCACCGCAGCATTTTCAATGACGCCTGGTCATTGAAAATGTGAGGAAGCCGGAAATCGCATTTTCGGCTTCCGGGGTTGAAAAAGGCCAGGACGGCCTTTTTCAACATCCTGCCAGGGGAGCGCCCTGCGCGGGGGGAGCCTCGCACCCGAAGCCCCTGACGGCAGGCGGTCTCCCCTTGTCCGCCGAGCCCTGGTCCGTGGCCCCCTTCTCATGTCAAACAATCACGACGCAACGATCACAGCGGAGAGACCCATCATGCACCATCCCCTCGACGATACGACCCTCGACCAGCTCTTCCGCGAGGCACGGAGCCACAACGGATGGCTGGAACAAGACGTCACCGACGAACAGTTGCAACAGCTCTACGCCCTGATGAAATGGGGCCCCACCGCAGCCAACGCGCAACCGGCACGGATCGTCTTCATCAAGGGGGCGGAGGCGAAGGAACGGTTGAAGCCCTGCCTGGCGGAGGGCAACGTGGAGAAGGCGATGTCGGCTCCCGTGGTGGCGATCATCGGCATGGATCTGGAGTTCTACGAGAAACTGCCGAAACTCTTCCCTCACACCGATGCCCGCGCCTGGTACGTGGGCAAGCCGGAGGCGATCCACGACGCCGCCTTCCGCAACTCCTCGCTGCAGGGAGCCTATCTGATGATGGCGGCCCGCGCACTGGGGCTGGACTGCGGCCCCATGTCGGGATTCGATGCCGACTGCATCAACCGAACCTTCTTCCCCGACGGCAAGGTGAAGGTGAACTTCATCTGCGCCATCGGCCACGGCGACCCGTCGAAGCTCTTCGAGCGGCTGCCGCGGCTCGAATTCGAGGAGGCGTGCCGGATCGAATAGGGCAGGCTGTCGTCGTCCCGAGGCAGTGCTGTGCCGACAGGCCTTCAATACTGGTTGACTGCCACCCCCACGTCAAGGGCCTCAAACCAGTCGAGGAACCGCCGGACGTCGTCGCCGCGGAAAAGGCGGCCGTGCTGCGGCGCCATGATCTCCACATCGAGCTGTCGCACCCGGTCGATCCAGTCCTTCTTGGCACGGTTCGAGGGCATCCAGCGCTGATGGAACATCTTCATCTTGGGCACGTGCTCGTTGAAGTCCTCCACGTACATGGGTGCCCCTTCCGGCTCCAGGGCGGCGCCCACATCGCCACTCATGAGGATCTTCGCCTCGGGATCGTAGACGTGGAAGTTGCCGGAGGCGTGGAGGTAGTGGGCGGGGATCATCTCCAGGGTGATCCGCCCGAGATCGATCTCGCCCCCTTCGTCGGGCACCGGCACGAACTCGATATTGCGCGAACCGAAGTGGCGGATGAATCCCTCCCAGAGCCAGGGGGTGTAGAGTCTCGCCCGGGGCAGCGCCTGCTCCCACAGGCCGAGGGAGGAGATGATGTCCGGATCCTGGTGGGAGGCGAAGATGTCGGTGATCTCCTCCAGGGTGATGTAATCCAGGATCGCCGTCAGCATGGGTGCAAACACCTCGATGCCGCCCGGGTCGAGCAACAGCGCCCGCTCTCCCGTATAGACCATGTACTGGTTGGTGTCGATGATCCCCTCCACCTTCTCCGGGTCACGCCCGAACATGTACCAGGTGTGGTCACCGCTGTAGATCTTTGTCGCTTTCATGCGTACCTTTCCTCGGCGAGAATGTCCTTGACGATGGCGATCTGCTGGTAGCTCTTCTTCAGATACTCCCGGATGCGGTCGGTGGCCTGCTCCAGGTCGTCGGCAATCACCTCCAGGTTGTCACGAAACTGCTGGGTCTGTGACGCCTCCACCCGTGAATTGGTGGCGATGACGATGGAGGCGCGCATGTCCTGGTAGATTCCTTCCAGCACATCCTCCAGGTTGCTGATGTTGCGCAGGAAGTCGCGGCGCAACTGCTGGGAGCGATCCATGGTACGTTTCAGCAGGGGCCGGACCGATTCCACGTGATGCGGACGATCCTTGCGCTCTTCCGCGAGTACGCGCGTGAAACGCTCCGCTGAGTTGAATACCTGGTTCATCTCCACCGCCACCCGCGACACCTTCAGCGACTGCTGACTGATGAGTGCCACCAGGCGCATCACGTCCTTCGCCATCTCGTCGATGTAGTCGGTGATCGGCTGGAAGCCGCGAGCGCTGTCTCCCGCCCGCGCGGCGATCGCCTTGGCGTTCATCACCGAGAGCTTCATCCCCTTGGCGATCCCCTGGACACGGGAGAGGTCAGAGGTGATGGAGGCGGCAGCGATCAGCAGCCGCTGGAGCTGCTCCCTCGAGAGTATCGACATGTTCCGTCTTCCTTCCTGCATGGGGGTCTCTGTCCTTCCGCACCGACGGCACGGGCAACCTGCAGACCCCTTATCGGCAAGCGACGGAAAATATTCAGTCCCCGGAGGCCGCAGGGGCCCTGAACTCGTAGGCCCCCACGTCCGGCGCCCCGACCGTCGGGCGCGGTTCACGGGCGGCGGGCTCCCGGTACTGCCGATGCGGAACCAGGGAGCCCCCCTCCACCCCCGGCAAGGGGACACCTCCATCGATGGCGGGAGATGCGGCGGTCAGGCGGTAGTCGAAACGGTCCCGGTCGACGAAACCGGGCTGTTCGGTGGCGAGATTGCCCGCCTCCTCGACGGTTGCGCCCCGAAACCGGCTCGCCCTGCCGACGAACAGGTTGTTGACCACCAGCACCCGCTCCGGGCTGCCCCAGATCCGCACCATGTTTCCCCCGGGGCGGTCACTGACGAAGGTGTTGTGGGAGAGGTGCAGGCGGTGGATTGAATCCTTCCTCAAGCCCTCGGCGCCGTAGGCGAGAAGAGTCCAGTTCTCCCGGCGCGGCCCCTGCTGGAGGAGGTTGCCGACGACGAAGGCCAGCCCCCCTTCCGGCAGATCGACGGCGTAGCTGGCCCGCCCTTCCCTTTCATCCATGATGCGGTTGTAGAGGATGTAGTTCTCGCGGGCGCGACTCTTGACGTTGTGACCCCGCACGGCGAAGCGGGAGACGCTGTGACGCAGGACAAATCGGTCCACCTTGCGCCCCACATAGATGTTGTGGGCCCGGCCACTCCCCTCGAAAATGGAGTACTCCACCAGCAGATCTCCCTTTCCGCCGAGAATGCCGTTCTGGTTGTCGTGAAACCAGGTGTGGCAGAGCACCAGGTCACGCCCCTCCATGCGGATTCCCGCCCCGTTGCGCCCCCCCTCCACGGCGGCACCGGTAAACTCTACATGCTCCACCCGCACGCGATCCCCCTGCATCACCCAGATCGCCTTGCCGTTGTCACGATCGCTGCCCCGACGATGGCGGATGGGGCGGGTGGATTCCATCCGCGCCCACCCACCCACACCGCGGATCGTGAGGTCGTCTCGCCGCCAGACGACGATATCGTTGCGATAGGTGCCTGCGGCGATCTCGATCACGTCACCATCCCGGGAGGCGGCTGCCGCTTCGGCGACCGTGGCATAGTCGCCCGCCGGCCCCACCCTGAGGATGCGGGATGGTCGCAGTTCCACCCTGGCGCCGTCGGGCACCACCGTGAAGGGAGTGGCAAGGGCGGGAAGGGGCCGGTCGCCGCGGACGGGAACGGCCGTGTACTCCCCTGGAGGCAGGCTCGCGGCCGGAACACCCCATCCACAGCCGTTCTCCTCCTGGCGCACGGGCCACTGCGCCAGCGGCCGGGAGTCGGGCCCGGGAGCTGTAGAGCCCGCAAATACCTGTACCTGACCTTTCCCCTGGAAACCCACCAGGCTGCTGTCCACACGGAGAGTGATACCCGCAGCACCGGCACCGGCAGCCGTCCCGAGCAACAGGCAGGGAAAAATCAGAGAGAGAAGGACATACCGGACATCCATGGGCGGCTCCCGCCGTGGGTACCCACTCATTCTAGCCCGGATATTGCGCCAGGGCGGCATCGGGGATCGGAATCGGGTCTTTTTTATAAGGACTGTGGAGAATATGGGGACAAAGAGCCAGGGGAGAGTCTCTGCCCATCCGGATTCAGGCCGAATCCGGCAGCCCATCTGGAACGATCCCTCTTCGAACCAGGGCGACGGCAACGCTGTTTCGGACGATCGTCCAACCCGCTATGCCAGCTTCACCCTGAGACCGGATCCTCGGTACGACATCCGGGCCAGTGGCGCGTAGGCCAAGAGACAGAGAGGGAGAAGATCAGAAGAGTTCGATGCTCTCCTCTTCGATCTGGCTGGCCGCCTGACGGCTCGCCTCCAGCGCCTCCTCAATGGAGGCACCAGCCAGCAGCGCCTCGAACATGGCCCGCTCCCCCTCCATGGTGTAGCGGCTGCGGATCAGCTCCTGGAGATGGCGCCATTCGGCGGGGTTATAGAGCCGCTCGGGCGTGGAGACGATTTCCGCCAGGCTCCCGAGACTCGTGGCCACATGATCCAGCCTCTGGCTGAGACGGTCGTGGAACTGCACCGCCTCCAGCGTGCTGTGCATCCGCCCGAGCATGGCCGCCGTCCGCTCTTCGATCGTACGACGCTCGGGACCTTCGGGGAGATTCGCCACCACTGTACCGATCGTCTGTGCCCCCTCGATCATGGTGGTGAGGCCGGCCGCCAGCACCTCCATCGACTCGTTTCCTTCATGTATCCCCGCCTCGATCTGGGCCAGCGCCAAACGCAGCATGGAAACCGTCTCCCGTACCTGACTCCAATCCAGATCGGGCCGTTCGGCCGACGAGGGCGCACTCCGGAAATTCTCGCTCATGGGATTCTCGCTTCTCCGTTGCCTGTGGATCGAAGGCTCACTCCGCATATCGGCCACCACCCGCCTCCCTTTACCGGTTACCGGGCGCCGCTGCCATCCCCAACCAACCTTCAGGTTATCCACAGAGATATCCATAATCCACCCGCCGCATTGCGGTCGGAGCGATCCCCGGGGGTCTCCTCCCTTCGATCTATGGGTGTCCCGAAATGATCCTGGACACCCACCGATTCCATCCTGGACACCCATGAAACACCCACGAAACGATCGATATGTGGGTGTCCAGAATTGGTTGGATGGGTGTCCTCAGAGCGATCGTGGACACCCACCAATCCTCCCGGTAAAGGTGGGTGTCCATGATCGGGGTTCTCTCCGGAAACGATGGGTGTCTGGGGAGGGATTGGTGGGTGTCCCGGAAGGGTATTGTGGGTGTCCAGGCATTGGGGAGGGGTGGGGGAACCGCAAATGGCGGGCTTTGGGGCCGGTTTTGGGGTAGAATGCGCCGCCTGATTTCCTTCAAGGCATTCCATCCCCATGATCAGCAAGCTCCGCAACGTCGCCATCATCGCTCACGTGGACCACGGCAAGACCACCCTGGTGGACAAGTTGCTGGCCCAGTCCGACACCCTGGACGAGCGTACGGTGATCCCGGACCGGGTGATGGACTCCAACGATCTGGAGCGCGAGCGGGGTATCACCATCCTGGCCAAGAACACCGCCATCCGCTGGCGCGACTGGCGCATCAACATCGTCGACACCCCCGGCCACGCCGATTTCGGCGGCGAGGTGGAGCGGGTGCTCTCCATGGTCGATTCGGTGCTGCTGCTGGTGGACGCGGTGGACGGCCCCATGCCGCAAACCCGCTTCGTCACCTCCAAGGCCTTCGCCCTGGGACTGCGGCCGATCGTGGTGATCAACAAGATCGACCGGCCCGGTGCCCGCCCCGACTGGGTCCTGGACCAGACCTTCGATCTCTTCGACCGCCTGGGGGCCACCGACGAGCAGCTCGACTTCCCGGTGGTCTACACCTCGGCGCTTCAGGGATACGCCACCCACAACGCCGATCAGAAGGCCGACGACATGACGGCCCTGTTCGAGACCATCGTCCATGAGGTACCGGCCCCGGACGTGGACCCGGACGGTCCGCTGCAGCTCCAGGTGAGCCAGCTCGACTACAACAGCTACGTGGGGGTGATCGGCATCGCCCGCATCAAGCGGGGCAAGGTGCGTACCAACACGCCGGTGGCGATCCTCGATCGGGACGGTAATCGCCGCAACGGCCGTATCATGCAGGTGTTCGGATTCCTCGGCCTGGACCGCCAGGAGGTGCCGGAGGCGCAGGCGGGTGACATCATCGCTTTCACCGGCATCGACGACCTCGACATCTCCGACACCCTCTGCAGCCCCGATGCCGCCGAGCCGCTGCCGCCGCTGACGGTGGACGAGCCGACGGTGAGCATGACCTTCCAGGTCAACAGCTCTCCTTTCGCCGGCCGCGACGGCAAGTTCGTCACTTCGCGCCAGATCCGCGAAAGACTGATGCGCGAGCTGAAGCACAACGTGGCCCTGCGGGTAGAGGAGACCGACGATCCCGACAAGTTCCGGGTCTCCGGCCGCGGCGAGCTGCATCTCTCGATCCTCATCGAGAACATGCGCCGCGAGGGCTACGAGTTGGGGGTCTCGCGCCCGGAGGTGATCGTCCGCGAGGTGGAGGGGCGCCGCGAGGAGCCCTACGAACAGCTCACGGTGGACATCGAGGAGGAGCACCAGGGCACGGT
This sequence comes from Gammaproteobacteria bacterium, assembly GCA_027001815.1. Taxonomy (GTDB): domain Bacteria; phylum Pseudomonadota; class Gammaproteobacteria; order JALTLT01; family JALTLT01; genus JALTLT01. The sequence continues at coordinate 17,958 of JALTLT010000165.1, forward strand.
GATGGAGATGCTGGGAGCCCGCGGTGGCGAGCTGACCGACATGATCCCGGACGGCAAGGGCCGGGTGCGGCTCGACTACATCATCCCCGCCCGCGGGCTGATCGGCATGCGTACCGAGTTTCTGACCGCGACCCGGGGCACGGGCCTGCTCTACAGCGTCTTCGACCATTACGGCCCGCTCAAGGAGGGCACCTACGGCGCCCGCAACAACGGGGTGATGATCGCCAACTCGGCGGGCAAGTCGCTAGCCTACGCCCTCTTCAACCTGCAGGAGCGGGGGCGGCTGGTGATCGGCCCCGGCGAGGAGGTGTACGAGGGGATGATCATCGGCATCCACTCCCGTTCCAACGACCTGGTGGTCAACCCCATGAAGGCGAAGCAGCTCACCAACATTCGCGCCGCCGGCTCCGACGAGAACATCCTGCTCACTCCACCGATCCGCATGAGCCTTGAGCAGGCCCTGGAGTTCATCAACGATGATGAACTGGTGGAGGTGACCCCCAACCACATCCGTTTGCGCAAGAAGCTGCTCAAGGAGCACGAGCGGAAACGGGCGGGGCGTGCCTGCGCATGAGAGGGGTTTCCGATCGTTGAAATTGCAATCCGGACGGTGCAATTCGCAACCCCCCTCTCCATTCCGGAACGGGCCACACTTCCCGAACCCATTGACAAACAAGAACAAACCCTCCATGGCACGGCCATTGCTAAAGGGATGGGGCACACGATTCGGTCCGCCGAATCCGAAAATCTCATTCACGTGAGGAGTCCATTACAAGATGAACACCAGCATGAAGCGTAGAGCCCTGCTTCGGGGCACTCTGGCCGCAGGCGTGGTGGGTGTTGCCGCCGGCGCCGGCCTGCTCACCCCCCAGGCCGTCCTGGCCGCCTGGCCCAAGGCCGCCTTCGAGTCCAAGAGCGTCGACGACGCCGTCAAGGCGTTGACCGGCATCGG
>JALTLT010000166.1 GCA_027001815.1 Gammaproteobacteria bacterium
CCAAGGCCCGCGGTCGCCCGCAACCACCGCCGCCGTGCCCAGTGGAGCGCGACCATTCCCAGCAGGATGTAGCCCAGCAGTGCAGTCAGCTTCGCCCCCAGCCAGGGGACGTTCCACGGCGCCTGGCTGGTGATCACCGCCAGGGCGAGACCGCTGGCCAGAAAGAGGATATCGATGGACTGGGCGGTCCGACGCACCCCCTTGCGCCGGACCGCCCGGGGCGAATGGATCGCCCAGAGCCCCCTCAGAGCGAAGAAGAGACCCGAGGCGGCGGCACAGGTGACGTGCACGGCCCGGATCAGGGGATAGAGTTCGGCGACCGTCATGGCCCGGCATGATACAAAGGCGGGGCCGGAAAACCCAGCAGCCTCCGGTTGAACATCACTCCAGCACCGGTTGCGGCTCCTCCCCCGCCCCGGCCCCACCCCGAGATGGATGGGTGTCCCTGACAGGATGTTGAAAAAGGCCGTCCTGGCCTTTTTCAACGCCGGAAGCCGAAAATGCGATCTCCGGCTTCCTCACGTTTTCAATGAGACCGGCAGCCTGTCGGACTTTGACAGACGGTCAGGTTCTGGTGCTTTCGGCCGGGGCCCCGAGAGGCGGGAAGGCCCTCCCGGGGGACGCCGTGAACCCTTTTCGGCTGTGCTGTCCTGCTTCGCCGAAAAGCCCGGCCCCGCCATCCCTGGCGGGGCGTTCGGAGAGCTTCCTTCGTCCACTGGACGAAGGTTCTCTCCTCACCCCTGGGGGCTCGTCGGCGGCCTGCGGCGCTGCGCGGTCCTGCTCCGCTTGCAGGGCCGGGGCCTGCCATCCGTGGCAAGCCCGTTCGCCCGGAGGAATGTCCACCGGACATTCCTCGTTTTCCGGCTCACCCCTGCCGCCAACGCCCCCGGGAGGGCCTTCCCGCCTCTCGGGGCGGAGTGACCTTCAGCTTGAAGTCCGACCGGCTGCCGGCCTCATTGAAAACGGCGGTGCATCCATGCACAGCAACACAGCCTGCCGAAAAACGGTGTTTTTCAACAGCCTGCAAGGCCCGTTACACCCTGGAATCACGCCCCCCTCGGGCCCATGCGTCATTGGAAGAGGCTCGGTTTGGGGATCTGCCTCCCCCGTGGTACAAAGGAACCCGGACCCAGGGCGGCGCAACGGAGAGCGGCCACGATCCGGGTCGTGGCCGGACCAGCCACAAGACCGCCCGGGTCCGGTACTCCGTATTCGCTGCGATCTGGAAACGTCATGTCCGACAACTCACCCGCCGGCCGGGCCGTCGCCTGGTGGCTGCTTCTGGTCTGCGCCCTGATCTTCGCCATGGTGGTGGTGGGCGGCGTCACCCGTCTCACCCACTCGGGGCTCTCCATGGTGGAGTGGAAACCCCTGCTGGGTGCCATCCCTCCCCTCACCGAGGAGGCCTGGGAGGAGAGCTTCCGGCGCTATCAGGCCTTTCCCGAGTACCGCCTGGTCAACCACCGCATGACCCTGGAGGAGTACAAGGGGATCTACTACGTGGAGTGGTTCCACCGCCTGCTGGGCAGGCTGATCGGGGCCGCCTTCCTGCTACCCTTCCTCTGGTTCCTCTGGCGTCGCGCCATCCCCCGGCGGCTGGCACCGCGCATGGCGGGGATCTTCCTGCTGGGTGCTCTCCAGGGGCTGCTCGGCTGGTACATGGTGAAGAGCGGGCTGGTGGACGACCCGCGGGTGAGTCCCTACCGTCTCACCGCCCACCTCACCCTGGCAGTGGCCATCTACGGGATGATCCTCTGGAGCGCCCTGGACCTGCTCTCCCCCGAGCGGCGGGCACCGCGCGGGTTCCGACCCGCCGCGGGGGTGACCGCCCTGATCTTCCTCATGATCGCCTCCGGCGGCCTGGTGGCCGGCAACCGGGCGGGCCTCGCCTACAACACCTTCCCGCTGATGGGCGACCACTGGATACCACCCGGTCTCTTCGTCCTGGAGCCCTGGTGGCACAACCTGTTCGAGAACATCGCCCTGGTGCAGTTCGACCACCGGCTGATCGCCTGGCTGCTGCTGGGGGCGATTCCCTGGGTCTGGTGGCGGATCTGGCGGGACGAGGGCACGCCCGTACGGGCGCGCATCACCGCCACCCTGCTGCTGGGCTGGCTGCCGATCCAGGTGGGGCTCGGTATCGCCACCCTCCTCCACAGGGTGCCGGTGCCGCTGGCCTCGGCCCATCAGGCGGGTGCCCTGCTGCTCTTCACCCTGGCACTGGCGACCGCCCACGCGCTGCGACCGGTTATACTATCGCCCCATGAACGCCGTCACCCAACCCCGTACCGTCGCCTACGAGCTGCACGGTAACTGTTATGTCAACCTGACCAGCCGCTGCACCCTGCGCTGCGCCTTCTGCCCCAAGTTCAACGGCCAGTGGGAGGTGCAGGGCTATCCCCTGCGCCTGCGCGGCGAGCCCGACGTGGAGGAGGTGCTGACGGCGGTGGGGGACCCCCTCCGCTACCGGGAGGTGGTCTTCTGCGGGCTGGGGGAACCGACCCTGCGGCTCGACACCCTGCTGGCCTGTGCCAGCAGGTGGCACCGGCAGGGGGCGGTGGTGCGCCTCAACACCGACGGCCTGGCCAGTCTGGTCCACGGACGGGACGTGACGCCGGAGCTGGGGGCGGTGATCGACCGGGTCTCCATCTCCCTCAACGCCCAGGAGGAGGGGGTCTACGATCGCCACTGCCGGCCCCCGGTGGAGGGGGCGTGGGAGGCGGCGATCGACTTCGCCCGCCGGATGCGTGATCAGATCGACGACGTGACCCTGACCGCCATCGACGGGCTGGCCGGCGTCGACGTGGAGGAGGTGAGACGCATCGCCGACACCCTCGGCGTCCGATTCCGGCGGCGGGTCCTCGACCAGGTGGGCTGACAGCCCGTCGGAATTCAGGCTGAAGGTCACTCCGCCCCGCGGAAAGCACCAAAACCTGACCGCCTGTCAAAGTCCGACAGGCTGCTGGCCTCATTGAAAACGGCGGTGCATCCATGCACCGCGACACAGGCTGCTGAAAAACGGTGTTTTTCAGCAGCCTGCTAGAGGCGGAAAGTCCCTCCAGGGTCCCGCGGAAAACAGCAGAACCCGACAGCCTGTCAAAGGCCGACAGGCCTCTGAGCCACAGGTTGACACAAGTCAAAGAGTGGCGAACGGTGGACCGGTAGGATAGGCAACGCGTCCGGAGAGTGACCCCTGTCCGTCGAATCACCGGACGCGACCCGGGCCCTCACCGCCCCCCTCCGCAGGGAGGGGTGAGCGGATCGGGTCTGCCCATGCCCACACCAATGGGGGGTTGACACTCCCCGGCGGGCGGGGCGTAATGGGCACATCGTCCCTGCCGACCGCGGAGACGATTCCGATCAGGGAGCCGCCATTTCGCCATGAGCCAGAAGAGCCTCCAGGACCGCTTCGGCCGTACCATCGAATACCTGCGGCTGTCGATCACCGATCAGTGCGATCTGCGCTGCTTCTACTGCATGCCCCGCGGCTTCAGCGACTACGAGCTGCCGGAGCACTGGCTCACCGAGGAGGAGATCGAGCGCGTGGTGGGGGCCTTCACCCGCCTCGGGACCCGCCGGGTAAGGATCACGGGCGGTGAGCCGCTGGTGCGTCGCGGCATCGACGACATCGCGAGCCGCCTGGCCGCTCTCCCCGGCCTGGAGGACCTCTCCCTCAGTACCAACGCGGTCCGCCTGGCGAGACATGCCCGTTCGCTGCACGAGGCCGGCGTTCGCCGCATCAACGTGAGTCTCGACACCCTGCGCCCGGAACGCTTCCGGGAGATCACCGGCGGCAAGCTGAGCAAGGTGCTGGACGGCCTGCAGGCGGCGCGCGAGGCGGGTTTCTCGCCGGTGAAGATCAACATGGTGGTGATGCGGGGCGTCAACGACGACGAGGTGGAGGCGATGGTCGCCTTCTGCATGGAGATGGGCTTCACCCTCCGCTTCATCGAGACCATGCCGGTGGGCGACACGGGACGCCGCGCCCAGGATCACTTCATGCCGCTGGACGACATACGCCGGCGTCTGGAACAGCGCTTCGACCTCACCCCCGGCCTGATGCCGGGCGGGGGACCGGCGCGCTATCTCAGGGTGGCCGGTTCCGACCTGAACATCGGCTTCATCACCCCCATGTCGCAGCACTTCTGCGACACCTGCAACCGGGTGCGGCTCGGGGTGGACGGTACCCTCCACCTCTGCCTGGGCCAGTCCCACTCGGTGCCGCTGCGCCCCCTGCTTCGGGCGGGTGCCTCGGACACGGAGCTGGAAGGGGAGATCCGGCGGGCCATCGAGTTGAAACCGGAACGCCACGAGTTCAACGAGCGGCCGGAGCAGGTGGTCCGCTTCATGTCGATGACCGGCGGATGACCGCCTGCCATCCCCCCCCGGTCGGGGCTTCACCCCGCCATCAGAGACTCCCCACCCCCATCCACACGCCGACCAGGAACAGGAAGCCGGCGAAGGCGAGCCGCAGGCGACGCGGGTCGATGGCGTGGGCGATGCGCGCGCCGAGCGGGGCGGTGAGCGCCGAGGCGGAGACGATGCCGAGGATCGCCGGCCAGTAGAGGAAGCCGGTGGCCGCGGGCGGCAGCGAGGCGGCATCCAGGCCGGCGAAGAGGTAACCGGTGGCCCCCGCCAGGGCGATGGGCAGGCCGCAGGCGGCGGATGTGGCCACGGCGTTGGCCATGGGGACACCGTACCAGCTCAGGAAGGGGACGGTGAGGGTCCCGCCACCGATCCCCACCAGCGCCGAGACCACGCCGATGGTGAGCCCGCCACCGATCGCGGCGGGGCGGCCGGGCCGCCGGGCCGCCGGCCGCGGCCCCCAGCCGCTGACCATCTTCGCCGCCACGGCGATCTCGAAGAGGGCGAAGATCCTCTTCAACACCCCGCTCCCCAGCAGATCGGCGAGCTGGGCCCCGCCCCAGGTCCCCACCAGAAGCCCCGGCGCGAGCAGCGCCACCAGCGCCCACCGCACCGCACCGCGGCGGTGGTGGGCAAGGGTCGAGGAGATGGAGGTGACGACGATGGTGGCCAGGGAGGAGCCGAGCGCCAGGGGCATGATCACCTCGGCCGCCACCCCCTGGCGGGAGAAGAGCCAGGCCAGGGCGGGGACGATCACCAGTCCCCCGCCCACCCCCAGCAGGCCGGCCAGCACGCCGGCCACCGCGCCGGCGGCGAGATAGAGGGGGAGCGCCTCCCAGAGCATGGGCGCCGCTCAGGCCAGCCAGACGGTCTTGAGGTTGACGAACTCCCGGATCCCCTCCACCGACAGCTCGCGACCGTAGCCCGACGCTTTCACTCCGCCGAAGGGGAGGCGGGGATCGCTCTTGACGATACCGTTGACGAAGGCACAGCCGCACTCCAGGTCGAGGGCGAGCCGCTCCCCGCGCCGGCAATCGGCGGTCC
>JALTLT010000167.1 GCA_027001815.1 Gammaproteobacteria bacterium
CGGATCCACGACACCGTGCTCGGCCTGGCCGCTGTCCGGACCCCGCACCACGACGCCCGAAACGATCTCTCCTCTGCCGAGTACCGTCTCGATCCCCCGCAGGCCCTTACCCTCCACGGCCAGCGCCGCTACACGGAACCGGCCCACCGGCGCTACCATCAACGGCACAACGCCACGCTGCAGGGGGCCGATGCCCGTCTGCTCCCCCATCGGGTCGATACCATCGGCAAGCTGCGGCAGCTCTGGGCAGACGGCTATCGCGGCCTGGAGGTGGACGTGCTCTTCGAGGAGAGTGACGGACCCCGGTTCGCGGTCGGCCACGACCGCGACCACCTGGCGGGCATCTCTCTGGAGAGGCTGCTGGAGAGCGTGGAGACGACCGCGCTGCGCAAGATCTGGCTCGATCTGAAGAACCTGACCGACGAAAACGTGATGGCCGTCCTTTCCCGCCTCGAGCGGCTCGATCGCGGATTTTCGCTCAAGGACCTCGCCATCATCGAGACGCCGAGCCCGAGTCCCTTGGTGGCCCGCCTGCGCGAGGCGGGCTGGCAGACCAGCTACTACCTGCCGACCGGGGAACTCCGCGACCTCATGGCCAGCGGTGACGCTTCGGCACTCCTCCGGCGTGCGACGGAGATCGCCCGACAGGTCTCCCGCCAGAGAATGGCCGCCGTCTCCTTCGACTGGCGCCTCTATCCCTTCGTCAAGAGACACCTGGAACCCCTTCTCGATCCGGCCGTCCGGTACCACCTGTGGGATCTCTCCCTGGCCTTCCACGATCCGGATCTGCCCCACACCCTGGCCCAGACCGCGTGGTATGGGGATGAGAGGGTCGATACGGCGCTGCTGCGGTTCGACTCTCCCTTCGATCTCTGAGCGGATCTCCGGAGTTGCGACACCCCGTTTGCCGACAGCCTGTATGCCGTGGGGAAAGTACCAGAACCTGATGGCCCATCACAGTCCGACAGGCTGCAAAGGCGATTTTCGACATCCCCGAAACATCCGGGGCAGCGATCAGGCGAGCGAACGGTAGAACTCCACCAGTTCGGCCGTCTCCTCCCGGATGTAACGGCGTGTCGCCTCATCCAGGACCCGCTTCGACTCCCCGACCTCCCCCTTCCTCACGAAGGAGAAATCGGGATTGCGCCCGCAGGGATCCCCCCGCTCCTCGCGCAACCGCCGCATCACCTCCTTGCTCGAACGCGCAACGGCCACCTCCGCCAGCCCCCGGGGAACCGGATAGCCGAGCAGATCCCAGGCCCGAATCACCGCGGGGACCGTGTTCTCGACCAGGGACTCGTAGCTCAACACCGCCGTCACGTGACCGATCCAGCTCCGATGAAAGGCCTTCCAGGCGGGAATACCGTACTCCTCACTCCGCACAAACCGGGCAAGGGGCGGAAGCTCGAAACCCTGCTCCCCTTCCAGATAGCGATGATAGGAGACCATCACATCGCCTGGCTCGCGAATCACGAGGAGGACCGCCTGTCCCTTCCACACCCTCCGCCAGGGGCTATGGGTCTTCAGAAGAACCGGCAGGCGAGGGGGCACGATCGCCCTCCTGACCGAGTCCCGCTGCAACTCGGGGGCGTAGCCGGAGACGGTATGAAAATCGACTTCCGGCCCCCTCCCCATCGATTCCCTGGCCATATTGGCTGCGATGAAGCGCACCCAGGTATTCCCCGATTTTGGAAACGAGGTCAGGAGCACGGCATTGGGCGGATACCCTCTCAACGCCTCGAGGGAGAACCCGAGGGAGGACTTCAGTCTTCCCAGCCGACGGTAAAGAGGGTTCATTTCGGTTCCCCTGGCAGTGCAGCCACTTCCCCTGCGAGCACCTGACGATAGAGCTCGATGTACCTGGGAATCACCACCGCTTCCGAGAATCTCTCCTCCACGACCCTCCTTGCACAGCCGGACAGCCCGCCACTCCCGACGCTCTCCAGAACCCAACCGATGCCGGTGGCGAGATCGGCACTCTCCCGGGGCCGCGCCAGATAGCCGTTTGCCCTGTGCTCGATCATGTCCGGGTTGCCGCCTGTGTCGAACGCCACCACCGGCGTCCCGCACGCCAGGGATTCCATGATCATGTTGGAGAGATTCTCCTGAAGTGAAGGAACCACCGTGACATCGGCCGCGGCGTAGAGCAGTCGCAGGATCTCGTCGCCACCCACATGCCCTCTCCAGGCCAGAGGCCAGTCGAACCGGGGGAACGGCCTGCCCCCCGTATCACCGACGATCAGCAGAGCGGGACGATGCCGTGAACTCCGTTCGAGATGTCGCAACGCCTCCTCGAGCAGGGCGGCTCCCTTGCGGGCATCCTCCGCGGGATTCATGGCACCGAACAACAGCAGGGGCCCCTCCTCCCCAAGGCCCAGCCGCCGACGCGCCTCTGCCCGGCTCTCCGGGCAGAACCGATCCGTATCGATCGGATTGGGAAGGTTCCGGATCGGGACCTCGCCAAACAGGGTGCTCCCGGCCGCCTCCCCGGCGATCCACCGGCTCAGACCGACCACCACCAGCCGCCCGTCGCCCACGCCCCGGCAGGCGATCCTCTTCCGGTCATGCCCCACTCGGCTCAAGTCCCTTTCCGCATCGGAACCGAGGAGGGGGCATCGTCCGCAACGCCCCCTGTAACGCGCGCAATCACCGCTGTAGTGACAACCGCCCGTGAACGGCCACATGTCGTGCAGCGACCAGACCACGGGAACATCGAGATCGGCCAGCTCCTCCACCCGCAACAGACCGTCGGTGACCCAGTGGAGATGCACCAGATCGGGCCTCACGCGCCTGACCAGGCGGGGCAGACCTCCGAGGGGCAGCCAGCCCGGAGAGAATCCCTCCCCCCTCCCTTCCGCCCCTCTCTTGAGGGGGAGACGGTCCAACCGGGCGCGGAGGCTGGAGAGGAGACGGCCGGGATACCCTCCGCGGCCGATCACCCCTTCGGTATCTCCTTCGCGACACTGTACGGCGAACAGGGAGTCCACCCCCGCTCTGCGCAATCCCTTGTGCAATCGAAGGGCCGCGCGAGCCGCGCCACCTCTCCGATCGTAGGTGTTGACCAGCAGAACTCTCATCGGCCCCTCCACCCCGCCGCCAGGAGCGACTGGAACCCCGCCTTGGCGAGTGACGCCATCAGGCGGGGTGGCAGACCACGCAACCCCCACTTGCGCCGCGCATCCAGCACCTCCCGCAGCCCCTCGAAGCGACCGGCGGCGGTGTCACTCGACCCGCCGGCCATGAGGGATGCGACGCGGCAACCCGGCACGAAGAGGGCATCCCGGGTACGGAGTTCGCGCAGCAGGAACTCGTAGTCGCCGGCGATTCGGAATCGGGTGTCGAAAAGGCCATGATCGGAGAAGAGCGACTGGTGGTGCAGCATCCCCGGGTGCGGGATACGCATCACCCCGGCCCGGAATCGCCTCTTCTCCCTCCGCCACGGACGCCCCAGCACCTTGATCTCATGCCCCTCGCCGTCCACCAGGACGCAGACGCCGTAGACGATCCGGATACCCCGATCCAACGCCTCCCCGCAGTGGGCGTGAAGAGAGGCCACTGCATGCGAAGAGGCCAGACGGTCGTCTGCGCCGAGAAACATCACCCATTCCCCCCTGGCATGACCAAGGGCCCGATTCCAGGCGTCGTAGATGCCCTCGTCCGGCCGGCTGTCGTACCAGGCGAGTCGCTGCCCGAAACACTCCACCATCTCCCGGCTTCCATCGGTCGAGCCACCATCCGCGACCAGTACCTCCAGCGAAACGCCGACCTGATCGAAGAGGCCCTCCAGGCAGGGCTCCAGGACCGCGGCGGCATTGAACGTGGCGATCACCACCGAAACCTGCGGCCGCACCCCTGTTCCCGCTTCCGCAGTCATCGCCTTCCCCCCATCCATCGAGCAGCGACACCCAGACCCGCCAACGCCCGGCTCTTGTCCAGAAATGCGCCCCGGGTCGCCGGATGAGAGAGATCGCACAGGTATCCCGCCACCACGTGTCCCACCAGGCTCGCAGCCGCCGCCCCGACGATTCCGAAGCGGGGAATGAGCACGAGGTTGAGAAGGACATTGATCACCATTCCGGCAAGGGTGCGATAGAGGACGAACAGTTGCAGGCCCTCCAGCACCAGCCATCGATAGGAACCGACAGTCAGGAAGGCGAACACCCCCCCCCAGATCTGCCACGCCAGCACCTGGGCGCCCGGGAGGTACTCCTCACCGTAGAGCCACCCCATCAGAGGCACGGCGGACAGGCTCACCACCACGGCTCCCATCACTCCCGTCAGGGCGAGCACCTGGTACAGGAGTCTCATGCGTTCCCGATACTCGCCCCTGTCACACTCCCTGGAGGTAATGATGGCCGGATAGAGCGAGGCGGATACGACCACCGCCAGTCCGACCCAGATCTCCGTCAGCCGGCTCGCCGCGGCGTACTGGCCGACACCCTGCGCCCCCAGCAGCTCACCGATCATGAGCTGATCCATGCGGTTGTGGATCTGGGTGGCGAGCAGCCCCACCATCAGAGGCCAGCTCCCCGCAAGCAGTTCCCGGGCGATATCGAGCCGGAACCGCCAGCCGGCGATCGACTCTCCGCCCCGTCGATAGAGAAGGAGATACACCGCTCCCAATGCCGCATACTCCACCACCACCACCCATGCGAAGGCAACCAGTGGCGCTTCCAGCAGGATGAGGGTGACACGACTGGCCGCCGCGACGAGCTGGGAGGAGATGAGCGCCAGGGAGATCGATTTTCCGCGCGTCCTGCTCTGAAACAGAAGACCGATCACCGAGAAGGGAAAGAAGAGCTGGGAGAGGGCGACCGTCACCATCAGACCACGGTTTCCGATGCCCGTCTCGAGCACGCCGGAAGCGAGCCAGACCAGACCGAGCAGGATCACGGCCCCGAAGAGGCGGACCCCGAACGCCGTCCCCAGATATTCGTTGAGCCTTTCGGGATGGCGGATCAGATCGCGCGGGAGAACGGCATCGAGCGCGGCATGAGGAAGGAAGGAGAAGACCGCCATCAGACTGTAGGCGAAGCTCAGCACCCCGAAGTCATGGGCGCCCAGATAACGGGCCACCCATACCCCCACCGCCAGGCCCAGTACCAGCCGAATACCGTTTTCCGCCAGCAGCCAGCCGGTATTGGCCAGATAGCGCCGGAGACCGGCCTTGGAGAAGGGAAAGGAATCCATGCAAGAGGGTATCGGCGTCGGCGAAGGCCCCTTGACGGCAAGCGCCGGGCGAGGGAGGTACGGCCTCCCTCCGCTGCCGGAAACCGTGCTTCGGGATATTAACCCGGCAAGGGTTTACATTACATTCAGCCACAGCCAGCGCTTTCACAGCGAGGCGGACAGGCGCCGCCGCAGTCATTCTGCGGCAAGCCTGGCCAACATAGCTGTGGGAGCGC
>JALTLT010000168.1 GCA_027001815.1 Gammaproteobacteria bacterium
CGGTTTACGCTCCACGCTTCCTCCCCACGGTCGGTCACCCTTCCGCAGTTGCGCTTCGCTTCACTCGCCGTGACCAGCTCGTGGCGGGACTTCCACCCGCAGGGGTGCGCCCATGCTGGGCGCACCCGAAAAAATCCGGGCCGCGGCCCGGATCAGCCAGACTGACTCCGGCGCCCCCGGCGGGGCGCCCTCCCTCGCTTCAGTCGCCGGTTCCGCCGAAATAGCGGAAGAACTCGGAGTCGGGCTCCAGTACCAGCAGATCCTGCTTGCTGGAGAGGGCCTGCCGATACGCCTGGAGGCTGCGGTAGAAGGCGTAGAACTCCGGGTCCTGGTTGTAGGCCTCGGCATAGGTCTGGGTGGCCAGGGCGTCACCGGCACCGCGAATCTCCTCCGCCCGGCGGCGGGCGCTGGCCAGCAGCTCGGTACGCTTGCGGTCCGCCTTGGCGCGGATGATCCGCGCCTCCTTCTCGCCCTTGGCCCGATGCTCCTTGGCGATCCGCTGACGCTCGGCGCGCATCCGCTCGAAGACCGCCGAGGCCACCTTGCGCGGCAGCTCGATCTGCTTGATGCGCACGTCGATGATGTCGATGCCGTACTGGCTGAGGCGTTCGCCCACCCGGCGCGCCACGCTCTGCATGATCGCGGTGCGCTCGCCGGAGACCACTTCGCGGATGGTGCGGTTGCCGAGCTCCGCCTGGAGGCCGTCCTTGGTGGTCTGGGACATGCGCAGGGCGGCATCGGCCTCGCGCCCGCCGAACGCCCGGTAGTACTTCTCCGGATCGGCGATGCGCCACTTGACGAAATAGTCCACCAGCACGTTCTTCTTCTCACCGGTGAGAATCTGCTCCGGCTGGGCATCGAGGGTGAGGATGCGACGGTCGAACTTCACCACCTTCTGGTAGACCGGGATCTTCCAGTGCAGCCCCGACTCGTAATCGGAACGGATGATCTCACCCACCTGGATGAGGATCGCCGTCTCCTTCTCCGAGACGGTGAAGAGCGACCCCCAGGCCAAGAGGACCAGGGCCAGCAGACCGCCGACCATCAGATTGCTGCGACCTCTCATCTATCGACCCTCCCTTCCGCGGGGTGCCCTGGGGTTGCCCGTATCCACCCGAACCGGCTGTGACTCCTCGATCACGCTCCGCTTGATGTAGTCGTCCACCGGCCGGGTGTCGATGGTGGTACCGCCGCCCAGCAGGCGGTCGAGAGGCAGATACATGAGGCTGTTGCCCTCCTTCACCTTGATCAGCACCTTGCTGGTGCTCGAGAGCACCTCTTCCATGGTCTCCAGATAGAGTCGCTCGCGGGTCACGTCGGGTGCCTTGCGATATTCGGTGAGCGTCTGCAGGAAACGGCTGGTCTCGCCTCGCGACTTCTCCACCACCTGCTGGCGATAGGCCTCCGCCTCCTCGATCAGCCGCTGCACGTCACCCTCGGCCTTGGGGATGATGTCCCGCTCGTAGGCCTCGGCCTGTTTCTTGTAGCGATCTTCGTCCTCGCGGGCGCGGATGGCGTCCTCGAAGGCGTCCTGGACCTCCTGCGGCGGCTGGGCGCTCTCCAGGTTGACCTTGGTCACCCGCAGCCCGGTCCGGTAGAGATCGAGGATCTCCTGGATGCTCTTCTCGGTCTCGTTGACCAGCACCTCGCGGCCACCGGTGACCACCAGGATGTCGTCCAGGCTCTTGGAGCCCACCACCGCGCGCAGCGCGCTCTCGGTCGCCTCACTGAGGGTGTAATCGGCCTCGCGCACCTGGAAGAGATAGTCCTGGGCATCCTTCACCTGGTACTGGACCCCCAGCGAGATCTGGATCAGGTTCTCGTCCTTGGTGAGCATCTGGGCCTGGTGGGAGACGGTGCGCACCGCGTCCACATTGACCTTGATCACATCGTCCACCGGCGGCGGGACGCGCCAGTGGAGACCCGGCCCCGTGGTCTCCAGGTACTTGCCGAAGCGCAGTACCACCCCCCGCTCGGCAGAATCGACGATGTAGAAACCGAACAGCAGCCACACCACCAGTGCCACCACGGCGACCAGACCGAGGCTGGCGATACCCATGCCCCGCCCCCCGGAACCGGTGGAACCGTCACCGCCGGAACCACGCCCGCCGCCGAACAGGCTGTTGAGGCGCTGCTGTAGCTTGCGCACCACTTCGTCCAGATCGGGCGGACCCTGATTGCTGTTGCGGGACCCCCAGGGGTCCTGATCCTTACCCGGCTCGTTCCAGGCCATGTCGGTCTACTCCGTTCAGTTTCGTTGTCTGTGATCGCAGCGGGGGATTCTAGCAGCCCGCCGGGGCCTGGCCAATCTGCCCGGCCCACGCCCGCCCCGGTCAGATGGCCGGCAGGCCCGTTTCGCTCCCGGGTGGATCGGCCTGGAAGAGGCCGTCGGGCACCTCGCCGAGGATCCGTTCCAGGCGGGGCTGAGGCAGGGTGACACAGAGCCACCAGTTGCCCCCCTCGTCGACCCGCTCCTCGCTCACCGCGCCGAGCCGGTGGAGCGCCGCGCGCTGGCCACCGGCAGCGGGCGGCAGGCGCAGCCAGCCGGCCGCCTGGTCGGGACGGAGGCGACGGGAGATCGCCTCCAGCAGCAGCTCCACCCCTTCCCCGGTCGCGGCGGAGAGCCACACCCGGGCGGGATGCCCCTCCTCGTCCAGATCGATGCGCGGGGAGGCACCCACCGCATCGATCTTGTTCATCACCACGATCTGCGGAACACCGTCGGCACCGATCTCCTCCAGCACCTCGTCCACCTGCTCCTGCAGGCTCTCCCGCTCCGGGTGGGAGAGATCCACCAGGTGGAGCAGCAGGGTCGCGTCCCTCGTCTCCTGGAGGGTCGACTGGAAGGCCGCCACCAGGTCGTGGGGGAGGTGGCGGATGAAACCGACCGTGTCCGCCAGGACCACCCCCGGCAAGCCGGGCACCTCGATCCGCCGCAGGGTGGGATCGAGGGTGGCGAAGAGCTGGTCCGCGGCGTAGACGCCCGCGCCGGTCAAGCGGTTGAAGAGGGTCGACTTGCCGGCGTTGGTGTACCCCACCAGGGAGACCACCGGCACGTCGGCGCGCGCCCGGGCGCGACTGCTCTGCCCCCGCTGGGCACGCACCTTCTCCAGGCGTCGGCGGAGCTGGCGGATGCGGCCGCCGATCAGCCGGCGGTCGGTCTCGAGCTGGGTCTCACCAGGGCCGCGCAGGCCGATACCGCCCTTCTGGCGTTCCAGATGGGTCCAGCCACGCACCAGGCGGGTGGCCAGGTGGGTGAGCTGGGCGAGTTCCACCTGCAGCTTGCCTTCGAAAGAGCGGGCCCGCTGGGCGAAGATGTCGAGGATCAGCCCGGTGCGGTCGAGCACCCGGCACTGGAGAAGACGTTCCAGGTTCCGTTCCTGGGAGGGGGTGAGGGTGTGATTGAAGAGCACCAGGTCCGCGCCGTGCTCGCTCACCGCGCGACGCAGCTCGTCCGCCTTGCCCCTGCCGATGAAGAGACGGGGATCGGGCGCGGCGCGGCTGCCCCGCACCTCCGCCACCGGCTCGGCACCGGCGGAGCTGGCCAGCTCGACCAGTTCCTCGAGCTGCTGGGGGTGCTGGCCGGTGGCCAGATCGAGGTGGACGAGAATGGCACGCTCGCCCCCCGTGGGTCTTTCGAACAAACTGGCCTCCCGCTGCCCCCCGTCATTCAGAAGTTGCCCGGCTCGGGGCCACCATGATCGTCGTTGTTGCCGTGGCTGATGCGCACGTTGCGCGCAGGCACCACCGTGGAGATGGCGTGCTTGTAGACCATCTGGTTGACACTGTTCTTGAGCAGCACCACGAACTGGTCGAACGACTCGATCTGACCCTGAAGCTTGATTCCATTCACCAGATAGATGGATACCGGCACACGCTCCTTACGCAGGGCGTTGAGGAAGGGTTCTTGTAACGACTGCCCCTTAGCCATGTTCGGCCTCCTTTTTTTAATTGTATGATTCAAGTTTGTCTCCTGTTGTCTTCTTGGTCGACCCAGATACATGTATTGATTCCCGAAGATCTCCAAAAGATGGACACCCGCGGCCACAACGTGCCGCGGCAGACAATGGAAGCCGACTACCCCCCAGGGGCAGCCGGACCCGCGGGGAAATCGCCCCCCGCAAAAAAAATCGATAGAGACGACGATCGATAACGCTCTCGCAGGTTGTTGAAAAACCCTGTCTTGCGACGGCCCGCGTGCGATACGCGGATCTGTCGCTGCCTCTTCGATGAAGCCCCGTCAGCGAAAACGGGAGGGAACGGCAAACCGCGTTTCCCGCTACCGGGTCGAAAAAGGCCACGGAAGGGCTATTCCAACATCCTGCCGGATCAGGCCGGTACTCTCATCCTATTCTAACACATCGGCCCCGAAATGCCGGACCCGTCCCGAAACGGCGGAAGAGTGGCGAGTTCCCGCACGATGGCGTCGATTGTCCCCTCCCTCTCCACCCGCAGGCGCAGATCCACCTCCCAGCCTCGCAGCCAGGTGATCTGCCGCTTGGCCAACTGGCGGGTGGCATAGAGGGCACGTTCACGCATCTCCTGCCGGCCGTACTTCCCTTCCAGAAAGGCCCACACCTGACGGTAGCCCACCGCGCGCATGGAGGGGAGCCCGGCATGCAGGTCCCCTCTCGCTCGCAGGGCGGCCACCTCGTCGACGAAACCGGCCTCGAACATCCGTTCCAGGCGCAGGGCGATACGCCGGTGCAGCCTCTCCCGCTCTTCTGCCATCAGTGCCACTTGGAACACCGGCCAGGGAAAAGGTTCAGCCGACCCGCGACGCTGCAGCCGGGAGATGGGCTCGCCGGTGGTCTCGTAGACCTCCAGGGCACGCTGGATGCGTTGGGGATCGTTGGGATGGATGCGCGCCGCCGCTTCGGGATCCACCTCCGCGAGGCGGCGATGGAGCGCCTCCCAGCCGTGGCGCCCGGCCTCCTCCTCGATCCGCCTGCGCACCTGGGGATCGGCGTCCGGCATCTCCGAAAGGCCGCGGAGCAGTGCCCGAAAGTAGAGCATGGTCCCTCCCACCAGCAGGGGAATCCGGCCGGCGGCGTGGATCTCGCGGATGGCGGCCATCGCATCGTCACGGAAGCGGGCTGCCGAGTAGCTCTGCGCGGGGTCGAGGATGTCGATCAGACGGTGGGGGGCCCGGGCCAGCACCTCCGGCCCCGGCTTGGCGGTACCGATATCCATCCCCCGATAGACGAGGGCCGAGTCGACACTGACGATCTCGCAGGGAAGCCGCTCCACCAGCTCCACCGCCAGGTCGGTCTTGCCGCTGGCGGTGGGCCCCATGAGGGAGATCACCCACCGCCCCTCGCCGGACGCCCTCTCCTCTCTCATCGCCTCACTGTCCGCGCTGGAAGAGGCGGTCGAGCTCCGCCATGCCGAGCTGCC
>JALTLT010000169.1 GCA_027001815.1 Gammaproteobacteria bacterium
TCTCATGACCTCAACTTCCCGAACCGCCCGGTGCGGAACCGCATGCCGGGTGGTGTGGGAGGGGCTCGGTCAGCTATGCTGACCGCCCCTATCCCGATTTCCCGGATTGGGCGGGTGGAGGGGAACGATGAATTTCGGACGTCTGCTGGTACGGGTCGGCGCGGTGATCACCGCCGCCGGCATGGTGGGAGGGTTCGGTGTGATGTTCGTGGACGCCGACAGCCCGTGGGTGAACCTCATCGCCCTGGTGCCGCTGGGATTCGTGGTGATGATCACGGGGACCGTGGCGGCGCTGTTGAGCAACGCCCCTGGCGGGCCGGACGACAAACGTCCGCCGGAGCCGGACTGAGCGCGTCCCGGCGTGGGGGACGGTTACTCCTGCTCGTCGTTGGTGCGTCGCTCCGGCTTGGGGTAATAGGCCTCCATGGGGATCGAGAGGCCGCTCTCGGTGATGACGCGGGCGTGAGCCCGGGTGAGCTGGCGGGGCTCGGGCACGCCGCAGGCGTGGGCGATGGTCCCCACGTCGTACTCCATGCGCCGTACATAGTTGGCCACTCTCTCCGCCTTGAGCATGGGGTCGAGCCCTTTCTGCAGGCGGGGATTGTGGGTGGTGATGCCGGTGGGGCAGGTGTTCTTGTCACACTGCATCGCCTGGATGCAGCCGAGGGCGAACATGAACCCGCGGGCGGAGACGGCGAAATCGGCGCCGGCACAAAGGGCCCACGCCACGTCGCCGGCGGTCACCAGTTTTCCGGAGGCGATCACCCGGATCCGTCCCTTCAGGCCACACGCTTCCAGCAGGTCGACCACCAGCGGCAGGCTCTCCCGGATCGGCAGACCCACGTAGTCGAGAAGGGCGGTGGGCGCGGCTCCGGTACCGCCATCGGCGCTGTCGACGGTGATGAAATCGGGTGCGTAGTCGAGGCCGCGCCGCAGGA
The DNA here is from genome assembly GCA_027001815.1 of Gammaproteobacteria bacterium. Classification (GTDB taxonomy): domain Bacteria; phylum Pseudomonadota; class Gammaproteobacteria; order JALTLT01; family JALTLT01; genus JALTLT01. The sequence continues at coordinate 939 of JALTLT010000169.1, forward strand.
TGCGCTCGAACAGCTCGTCGAGCCAGTCGTAGGCGCCGATGACGGTCTTGAAGCCCACCGGCTTGCCGGTCACGTCCCGTACGCGCATGATCATGTCCAGCAGGTCGTCGGCGTTGTTGATCTCCGGATGGCGGTTGGGGCTGACGGAGTCCTGCCAGGCGGGGATCCCGCGGATCTTGGCGATCTCGCCGTTTATCTTGGCACCCGGCAGCATGCCGCCGCGCCCCGGTTTTGCCCCCTGGCTGAGCTTGATCTCGAACATCCGCACCCGCTCGATGGAGGCCACCTCCTTCAGTTTGCGGTTACTGAGGCGCCCCTCCTGGTCCCGCACGCCGTACTTGGCGGTACCGATCTGAAAGATCAGGTCGGCGCCCCCCTCCAGATGGTAGGGAGAGAGTCCCCCCTCGCCGGTGTTCAGCCAGCAGCCCGCCCTCGCGGCGCCGTGGGAGAGGGCGCGCACCGCCGGTCGCGAGATGGCGCCATAGCTCATTCCGGAGATGTGGAAGAAACCCCGCGTGGTGTAGGGGTTGTGGCAACAGTCCCCGATGGTGATGCTCTGAGGGGGAACCGCGTCACGTCCCAGGATGGGGTAGGGGCAGTTGACGAACAGCACGCTGCCGGTGCGGGTGAGGTCGCGGGTGGAGCCGAAGGCGGCGACGGTGGGGATTCCCTTGGCGGCACGGTAGACCCATGTGCGGTCGGCCCGGTTGAAGGGCAGCTCCTCCCGGTCCATGGCGAAGAAGTACTGGCGGAAGAAGGTGCCCAGCTTCTCGAAGAGATAGCGGAACCGGCCGATCACCGGGTAGTTCTTGCGAATGGCGTGTCGGGTCTGGCTGATATCGGCGATATACATGCCGATTACCACCATCACCAGCAGGCCTGTCAGAAAAACGAACAGCAGGCTGGTATATTCCAGGACGCGGAACAGCAGGCCGTCGCTGATCATGGGGGAAGTCATCCGCAGGGCGGGAAAAAGGGGCGGGTCACGGCGATGGAAGCTGTCATGTCCCATACCATAGACCAAAGCTGACGGAACACAACCATCCGTCGAAAGGGGGGGAGGATGCAGGGCATACTGGTGGCGGGTGTCGACGAGGCGGGACGTGGTCCCCTGGCCGGACCGGTGGTTGCGGCAGCGGTCATTCTCGATCCGGAACGCCCCGTGGAGGGACTGGACGACTCCAAGCGCCTGACCGCCCGCCGGCGAGCGAAGCTCGAGGTGGCGATCCGTGAACGGGCCCTCGCCTGGTCCGTGGCGCGGGCCTCGGTGGAGGAGATCGACCGCCTCAACATTCTGCAGGCGACGATGCTGGCGATGAGCCGCGCCGTGGAAGCACTCGATCCGCTGCCGGGGTTCGTGCGGGTGGATGGCAATCGTCTGCCGGTCCTGGCCATGGAGGGGGAGGCGGTGGTCGGGGGGGACCGGCTGGTGGTGGAGATCAGCGCCGCCTCGATCCTCGCCAAGGAGGCGAGGGACCGGGAGATGCTGGAACTCCACCACCGCTGGCCGGAGTACGGCTTCGACCGCCACAAGGGGTATCCCACCGCCGACCACCTGCAGGCCCTGCGTCTGCACGGGCCCACCCCCGAACATCGCCGTTCCTTCCGCCCGGTGCGCGAACTGATGGGGCGGCGGGGTACGGGATCCTCGCCTTCGGGGCAATGACGCGGGAGGGCGCGGAAGCCCGGAATGAGCGGGTAACGATCTGTTCCCGGCACGCTCTGCCGGCGTCTGCACGCCTGGCGCGCCCGATTGCGCCGCTTTTCGCGCAAGCCGTAGCGATGGCTACGCCTTGCGCTGCAGGGCGGCACACTCGAACACGCCAGACGCACATCCATCCGGCAGATTCACGCAACTTTCGGGCTGGCTGAAGGTCACTCTGCCTCGCGGAAAGCAACCAGAACCCGACGGTCAATCAAAGTCCGACAGGCTGCCAGGTCATTGAAAATGTGAGGAAGCCGGAAATCGCGTTTTCGGCTTCCAGCGTTGAAAAAGGCCAGGATGGCCTTTTTCAACTTCCCGAGGAAACGCTGAACAATTCATCCCTGAATTGTCAGAGTACGGGAGCCGAAAAACGCGGTTTTCGGCTCCCTTGCAAAATCAATCACCTGCGGTGATTGATTTTGGCGGCACCTCCCTGTGCCGCAGGAATCTCTGAATAAATCAGAGATTCCCTGATAGAAGGGCTCAGGCCAGATTCTGGCTCTGGCGGTTGCGCCAGCTCAGGACTCCCACCATCACCAGGATCGCGGCCTGGGCCAGCAGTACCTGCAGATTGGGGTAGATCCCCAGCAGATCGATGCGCGGGAACCTCACCGCGTCGATGGGGAGGTAACCCGCCTCCTGCAGGGCCGCGATGCCCTTGCCGGCAAGGACGAACGCCAGGCCGTACATGAGCACCGTGTTGAAACCGAAGAAGGCCTTGAGGGGGATCCGGAGACTGAGGCGGAAGATGCCGATGCCGACGGCTAACAGGATGGTCGCGGCCGTACCCATGCCGGCCAGGATCAACCCCCGGGTGTCGGCGTTGCTGCTGCCCTGGGTCCAGAGGGCCTGGTAGAAGAGCACCGTTTCGAACACCTCCCGGTAGACGGCGACGAAAGAGAGGGCGGCGAGGCCCCAGGCGGCGCGACCGCCGTGGCTCTTCAGTTTCTCGGTGAGGAACTGCTGCCAGCGGCGGCTGTGACGGTGGCTGTGGAGCCAGATCCCCACGTAGAGGAGCATGGCGGAGGCGACCAGTGCGGTGACCGCCTCGGTCAGCTCGCGGCCCGCGCCGCTGATGGCGATGAGATTCTCGGCCACCAGCCAGGTGGCGACACCGAGCAGCAGGGCCGAGGCCCACCCCAGGTGGATCCAGGGAAGGGTCTCCCGGTGGCCGGTCTTGATGACGAACGCGATGATGGCGGCGAGGAGGAGGATCGCCTCCATGCCCTCCCGCAGGAGGATCGCCAGGGAGCCGAGAAAGGCGACGCTGCCCGAAAGGGTGGTGCTTGCCAGGCGATCTTCCAGCCCTGCCAGTTCCGTGGCCAGGGCGCCGTGTACCGACTCCACCTGCTGCAGGGGCGCATTGCTCCGGAGGAGGGCGCGGTAAGCCATCATGCGCCGTTCCAGGGCGCGGACATCCACCCCCTCGAGGGTGGCGAGCGATTCCTCGGCGAGTTCGAAACCATCCAGGTAGGCGGAGACGGCGAGCCGGTAGGCGGCTTCGCGATCCCCCTGGCGATAGTGCTGGAGACTTTCGTCCAGTTGCCGGAGGGCCGTCGCCAGGGGAGAGCCGCCCCGGGCGATCGTCTCGGGATGGCTCCGCAACCAGGCGAGAACGGCGACCCCCGGGGCACCGAGCTGCCGCTCCACCTGGGCCGGTGTCGCCTGGCTGATGGAGGCGAGGCCCTCGAAATACTCCCCATAACTCCCTTCCAGCCAGGCCGACTCGCCGGCCTCGATCCGGTCGTTGGAGAAGGGCAGATTGGCCACGTAGTAAGCGAGGGCCCACCGCTCCTCCTCGGAGAGATCGGAGAAGGCCACCATGGCGGTATCGTTCACGCCGAAGGTGATGGTGTTGAAGAGATCCCAGGCGCTGCGCAAGGGGTAGCGGGAGGGGTCGTGGAAGTTGGTCGGCGCCGGCTCGAGGGAGCTTGCCAGCGGTCCGTCCCCATACCCTTCCGCGCCGTGGCAGGCGGTGCACTGTTCCTGGTAGAGCGTGGCGCCGAGAAGTGGATCCGGGGCGCGCCTGGGGGAGACACGGACGCCCCAGGTATGGATGAGCCCCTGCTGCAGTCTGGCCGTGAGGGTGGCCACCTCCTCACCCGGAACCTTTCCCTCGACCGCCTCCACCAGCGTCTGCGCCAGGTCGACGAGGGCGGCCTGCTCCTCCCGGGGCGGGAGGGCCCGGATCAGTGCCGGCATGCGTCCGGCGAACTCCTGCTGTTCGGCGTATTCGGCCGCGTCGACCACCTCACCCTGGCTCACGGTTGCGGGGTAGTCCACGCCGATGTAACCGAGGGTGTGGATGAGTGATTCGACGGAGCCTCCGGCCTGGACCGTGGAGGCAATGAAGAGGAGGGCGAGGGCTGCGAGCCGTTTCATGATCTGCACCGTATGCAAACAAGAATGATTAGCATTAATATTGAGGGAATGCCCCCTCCATGTCAACAGGTATTCGTATTCGTGGCAGGGGTCCGCGTGGGGGACGCCGGGGAGCGCCAGGTTGTACCTGGCGATTGGCGTGCAGTGCCAGCGGGGATGGGGGGATGCGCCGCCTGCGCAGGTATCGCCGAGTGCAATTATTAACCCGGCAAGGGTTTACATTATATTCAGCGCTTTGGATTTGCGTCGGATCAAGGCGCGGTGCGCAGGCAAGGGTTGTTCCCTTGGCAAGCGCCGCAACACCGAGCCGGCGCAAATCCAAGGCGCCCAACCTATTGTAAATAAAATTGAGTGGGCCGCAG
>JALTLT010000170.1 GCA_027001815.1 Gammaproteobacteria bacterium
TTTGCGCCGGCTCGGTGTTGCGGCGCTTGCCAAGGGAACAACCCTTGCCTGCGCACCGCGCCTTGATCCGACGCAGATCCAAAGCCTGAATATAATGTAAACCCTTGCCGGGTCAATAATGACCGATTCATCAGATTCCGGGAGCCCCCATGACCACCACCCCCTCCAGCGAAGCCCTTCCCCGCGTCCGCCTGCGCAAGCGGGAGGAGCGCCGCATCCGTGCCGGCCACCTGTGGGTCTTCAGCAACGAGATCGACACCGCACGCACTCCGCTCAAGGGGCTGGAGCCGGGCAGCGACGTGGTGCTCGAGGACTCCACCGGCCGGCCGCTGGGAGTGGGCTACGTCAACCCCGCCTCGCTGATCGCCGTGCGCCTGGTGGGACGTGACCCGGCCCACCCCCTCTCCCGCTCCCTGCTGGTCCACCGCCTCAAGGTGGCCCTCTCCCTGCGTGAGCGGCTCTACGGCGCCCCCTTCTACCGGCTGGTCTATGGCGAATCGGACGGCCTGCCCGGTCTGGTGGTGGACCGCTTCGGCGAGGTGCTGGTGGCCCAGCTTCTCACCGCGGGGATGGAGCGTCACCGGGAAGAGGTGGTGGCGGCCCTGGAGAAGGTGCTGCGGCCACGCACCATCGTGCTGCGCAACGACAGCGCCATCCGCGGGCTGGAGGGGCTGGAGCGCTACGTGGAGGTGGCCCTTGGCGAGGCACCCGAGGCTGTCGCCCTGGAGGAGAACGGGGTGCGCTTCGAGGCGCCGCTCCTCTCCGGTCAGAAGACCGGCTGGTACTACGATCACAGAGACAACAGATCCGCCCTCGCCCCCCTGGTGGCGGGGCGGCGGGTGCTCGATCTCTTCAGCTACATCGGCGGCTGGGGGGTGCAGGCGGCCGCCTTCGGCGCCGAGCGGGTCACCTGCGTGGATGGCTCCAACCCGGCCCTCGACCAGGTGATGGTCAACGCCCGCCTCAACGGCGTGGAGGGGCGGGTCGAGACGGTCCATGGCGACGTCTTCGACGCCCTCAAGGCGCTCAAGGAGGAGGAGCGCTACGACGTGGTGATCGCCGATCCCCCCGCGTTCATCAAGCGGCGCAAGGATCACAAGGCGGGCCTGGCCGCCTACGCCCGGCTCAACCAGCTCGCCATGCGGCTGCTCGCGCGCGACGGGATCCTCGTCTCTGCCTCCTGCTCGTGGCACCTGGGGCGGGACGAACTGCGTCAGCTCCTCCTCTCGCGGGCGCGTCACCTCTCCCGCAATCTGGTGATCGTCCGCCAGGGACACCAGGGGGGTGATCACCCGGTCCACCCGGCGATCCCGGAGACCGACTACCTCAAGGCCTTCACCTGCCGGGTGCTGCCGGCCTGAACCCACCTGCACTTCCCGTGCTACCATAGCGCCGTGCTGACCTACCCCCACATCGATCCCATCGCCCTGGAGCTGGGGCCCCTCAAGGTACACTGGTACGGCGTCATGTACCTGTGCGCCTTCGCCACCGCCTGGTGGCTGGCCCGACATCGCGCCGGTCGTCGCGGTTCCGGCTGGAGCCGGGAGCAGGTGAGTGACCTGATCTTCTACGGTGCCCTCGGCGTGGTGCTCGGCGGGCGGCTGGGCTATGTCCTCTTCTACGCCCTGGACCGCTTCCTCGCCGATCCTTTCTATCTGGTCCGGGTCTGGGAGGGGGGCATGTCCTTCCACGGGGGGCTGATCGGGGTGACCGTGGCGCTCTGGCTCTACGGCCGGCGGATCGGCCGGTCGCTGCTGGAGGTGGGCGACTTCGTCGCCCCGCTGGTGCCCCTCGGGCTCGGGTTCGGGCGGATCGGCAACTTCATCAACGGCGAGCTGTGGGGACGGCCCAGCGATCTGCCGTGGGCCATCCGGCTCGAGCCCGGGGGGCTCGCCTACCACCCCTCGCAGCTCTACGAGGCGGCCCTCGAGGGGGTGGTGCTGTTCCTCGTCGTCTGGCTCTATTCGTCGCGTCCCCGGCCGACGGGCAGCGTCGCCGGGCTCTTTCTGGCGGGATACGGGGTGTTCCGCTTCCTGGTGGAGTTCGTGCGCTCCCCCGACGCCCACATCGGCTACCTGGCCTGGGGCTGGCTCACCATGGGCCAGCTCCTCTCCCTGCCCATGGTGATCGCGGGTGCCGGGCTGATGGCGTGGGCCCGGCGCCGTGGATCCCCCCCGCCCATGGAGAGTACCCGTCCGTGAAGCAGTACCTCGACCTGATGCGCCATGTGCGTGAGAACGGCGTCCGCAAGGAGGATCGTACCGGTACCGGGACCCTCAGCGTCTTCGGCTACCAGATGCGCTTCGATCTCGCCGAGGGATTCCCGGTGGTGACCACCAAGAAACTCCACCTCCGCTCCATCATCCACGAACTGCTCTGGTTCCTGCGGGGAGAGACCAATCTGCGCTACCTGCACGAGAACGGGGTCACCATCTGGGACGAGTGGGCCGACGAGGCGGGTGACCTGGGGCCCATCTACGGCCATCAGTGGCGTTCCTGGCCCACGCCGGACGGAGGGACCATAGACCAGATCGCCCAGGTGGTGGAGCAGCTCCGCAACAACCCCGATTCGCGGCGGATCATCGTCAGTGCCTGGAACGTGGCCGACCTGGAGCGGATGGCCCTGCCGCCGTGCCACGCCTTCTTCCAGTTCTACGTGGCGGAGGGACGGCTCTCATGCCAGCTCTACCAGCGGAGCGCCGACATCTTCCTCGGCGTACCCTTCAACATCGCCTCCTACGCCCTGCTGACCCTGATGATGGCCCAGGTGACCGGTCTCCGGCCGGGGGAGTTCATCCACACCCTGGGGGATGCCCATCTCTATCTCAACCACCTGGAGCAGGCGGACCTGCAGCTCTCGCGCGAGCCCTATCCGCTGCCGAGAATGGTGATCAATCCGCAGGTCAGGGAGATCTTCGACTTCCGTTTCGAGGACTTCGAGCTGCAGGAGTACCGCTGCCATCCGCACATCAAGGCGCCGGTGGCGGTCTGAGACCGGGGTGGCGCCGTGACGGGAGGCCGCTCAGGCCGTCACGTCCAGGTTGCGTCCAACGGTGCCGGTGGGATCGGCGGGAGGGGGTGCAGGAGGTGGCACCGAAGCGAGGAGCTGCATGGCCGCCTGCTGCTGCATCTCCATGGCGCTCTTGAGCACTCCGACGCCTGTCGGTCGGGTGCCGGCGGCGTTGACCAGGGCAGTGAGGGGGGAGAGTTCCACCGACGGACCTCCATCGATTCGGGACAATCCCCGTTAACGGCGGGCACGCCGCCATCCTGAAACCGGACAGGCATGAACCGTACTTTGGCCGTGGCGAAGACCGGAGGTGTTGCATGATCCTCTCCCTCATCTGGGCGCAGGCCCATGGCGGTGTCATCGGTGACCGCAACCGCCTCCCCTGGCGGCTGCCGGTGGACATGCGCTGGTTCCGGCGCCACACCCTCGGCAAGCCGGTGATCATGGGCCGGCGCACCTTCGAGTCGTTCGGTGGCCGGCCCCTGCCGGAGCGGCGCAACATCGTTCTCAGTCGCGATCCCGCCTGGAGTGCCGAGGGGGTGGAGCGGGCAGGCAGCCTGGAAGAGGCGCTGGGACTCGTCGCCGGAGAACCGGAGGTGATGGTGATCGGCGGCGCCGGGATCTATCGCCAGGCGATGCCGCTGGCCGACCGCCTCTACGTCACCTTCGTCGATCTGGAAGTGGAGGGGGATACGCGCTTTCCGCCGCTGGATTGGTCACGGTGGCGGGAGCGGGAACGGCACCACCACGCCGCCGACGAAGCCAACCCCCACCCCTGCGACTTCGTGATCTTCGAGCGCGCCTGACGGGCCGTCGAAAGGGTCTCTCTGCCTGCTGAATCCTCACTCCACCGGCCGGTACTGCTGGCAGGGGACGGTGAAACGGCGCATGTCCTCGAGCCTCAGGGCGGTGAGTCGCCCGCCCCAGAGGCATCCGGTATCGAGGGAGTGGACTCCGGCCTCGTCCACTGCGCCGAGGGTGGACCAGTGGCCGAAGACGATCTCCATCCCGCCGCTGCGCCGGTCCGGTGCCCGGAACCAGGGGTAGAGTCCCTCCGGCTGGCTGCCCGGCGGACCCTTCGCCTCCAGATCGAGGGAGCCGTCGGCGTGAACGTAGCGCATGCGGGTGAAACAGTTGACGATCAGCCGCAGCCGGTCCCATCCTTCCAGGTCGTCGGACCAGCGTACCGGCAGGTTGCCGTACATCCTCTTCAGGAACTTCACCAGCCCCTCCCCCTGGAGCACCGATTCCGCCTCGGTGGCGCGGGCCCGGGCCGCCTCCAGGTCCCACTGGGGCGGCAGTCCGGCGTGGACCATGGTCACGCCGAGGCGGGGATCGTGGTGGAGCAGTGGGCGGTGGCGCAGCCACTCGAGGAGTGCCGGCGAATCGGGGGCCTCCAGCAGCGGCTCCAGGTTGTCGTTGCGACCGAGCCTCTCGCCACCGAAGTAGAGGGCGATGGCGTGCAGATCGTGGTTGCCCAGCACCACCTCCAGCCTGCCCGGCAGCCGGTAGAGGAAGCGCAGGGTCTCCAGTGACTGGGGGCCGCGATTGACCAGATCGCCGGCCAGCCAGAGGGTATCGCGGCGTTCGTCGTAACCGATCTCTTCCAGGAGGGCCAGCAGCGGATCGAGGCAGCCCTGGATGTCGCCGATGGCGTAGGTGGGCACGTCAGTTGAGGATGCGCGGGACCGAGAGGGTGAAGGTGGCGATGCGGGCGTCGAAATGGGTGCCGTCGTCGGCGATCATGCGGTAGCTGCCCCCCATGCTTCCGACCGGTGTCTCCATGACCGTCCCGCTGGTGTAGCGAAAGCTCTCGCCGGGGCGCAGGTAGGGCTGTTCGCCGACCACCCCTTCGCCGGTCACCTCCTGGACCTGGCCGTTGGCGTCGGTGATGATCCAGTGGCGGCTCAGCAGCTTGGCGGCCACCCCGCCCCGGTTGGTGATGGTGATAGTATAGGAGAAGACGTAGCGGCCGGCGGTCACGTCCGACTGCTCTTCGATATAGGCGGTCTCCACCTCGACACCGATGTCGTACCGTAGATCGCTCATGGGGGGCTCCTGCGGGTGAATGGAATCGGCCGGAATGCAACGCAAAACGGTAGCAGACTCTCCCACGGATCTCCAGAGAGCGTATCCGGCAGGGCGGGAAGGGGAGGTCGCGAGGCGGAACGACCCGGGAGGTGCCGATGACCTCGAAGGGCGACTGCCGGCCTTCCGCCCGACCGCCGGTGACCCGGTCGCCACGCCCTCTGTCGCCATCCTTCCGTCCCGGAATCGACGCATGAGACGCCACCTGCCGCGCCTGGCTATTGCCCTCTTTCTCGTCCTCCTGCTCGCCTCCCTCCCCTGGTGGCTG
>JALTLT010000171.1 GCA_027001815.1 Gammaproteobacteria bacterium
GTGCACCCTCTCCCTCCCTCTGCCCGCACCGATCGGGCCCGCCTTCCCCCCGCGGGGGGAAGGCGGGCCCGATCGGTGCGGGCAGAGGGAGGGAGAGGGTGCACAGCGCCTCCGCCTCCACGGCATGGGCCATGGGCAGATGACGGAGGAGCTGCTGTCGCAGCCTCTCCAGGAGCGCATCTGCGGATCTTCTCTGCGGCATGGGGCGGTCTCGGTCTCCCTGCGGGTGAGAGGGGCTCACCGATTGTACCCGAGGGGGGCTCTCTCCTCCCACGGGGCGGTGATCCGACCGTGGCCGGATGGCTTGGGTTTGTACTCGGCCGGGGTCGGCAGGGCCTTGATCCTCGTTAATCGGTGATTCAGTAATATGTTGAATTTCTGCGTATTTCGTGTTGATTCAGGTGTGGCGTCCGCCATTCAGCGTCTGCCGTCTCCACCGCTCCGGGCGAGCATGGCGTCCAGCCAGGTGTAGGGGAGGATGCGACGCAGGGTGGCGAAAAGGTAGGTGGGAAAGGTGACGTAGTAGCGTACCTGGGGGCGGGGGCTCTCCAGGGCGTGGATCACCCGTTTCAGCACCGCCTCGGGCGGGACGGTGAAGGGGGCGGCGGGACCCGGTCTCTTCAGCCGCGCCTCCATCGCCCGGTATGACTCCCGGTGGAAGCTCCGTTCCGCGTCGATCCAGCGCTGCCAGGCGTGGTAGGCGTTGGCCCGGAAGCGGCTCTCCACCGGACCGGGCTCGATCAGGGAGACGTGGATGCCGCTGCCGCGAAGCTCCAGGCGCAGGGTGTCGGTGATCCCCTCGAGGGCATATTTCGAGGCGTTGTAGGCCCCCCGGTAGGCCATCGCCACCAGCCCCAGTACCGAGCTGTTCTGGATGATCCGACCCTCGCCCGCCTCCCGCATCAGCGGAATGATCCGGTTGGTCAGCTCCACCCAGCCGAACAGGTTGGTCTCGAACTGGGCGCGCAGCGCCTCGCGGGAGAGGTCCTCCACCGCCCCCGGCTGGCCGTAGGCGCCGTTGTTGAAGAGGGCGTAGAGCGTGCCGCCGGTGATCGCCAGGGCCATCTCCAGCCCCTCGGCGATGGAGCGGGAGTCGTCCAGGTCGATACGCACCGCCTCGAGCCCCTCCTCCCGCAGCCGCTCCACGTCCTCCACCTTCCGGGCGCTGGCCACCACCCGGTGGCCGCGCTTGCGCAGACCGTGGGCCACGGTGTGGCCGATACCGCTGGAGCAGCCGGTGACGAGGACCGTCCGGGAGGTTATCGCCATGCGCGGATCGCCTCAGCCAGGGGGGCAGCCATCTGCACGCTGTTGGTGGGGTGGGGGATGGTATCGGTGCTCCACACCTCGTCGATTCCGGCGCTGCGGATCACCTCCTCCGCTCCCGGGGCGAAGAGGGCGTGGGTGACGGCGGCGTCCACCGAGCGGGCGCCGGCGGCGAGTACCGCTTCGGCGGCACGGGCCAGGGTCATGCCACTGGAGGCGACGTCGTCCAGCAGTACCACCCGGCGGTCGCGGAACTCCCGTTCGGGGAGGTGGATGGAGACCGAGCGGTCTCCGCTGCGCACCTTCCGGGCCACCGCGTGGTCGAGACCTCCCGCCCCGGCGGCGCTCGCCACCCACTGGGCCGACTCGGCGTCCGGCCCCAGCAGCAGGGCGCCGGGTCTCCGTTCGGCCACCAGACGGCCGAGCAGCGGGGCCGCACTCAGGTTGACACCACCGGAGGGGATCGCCTCCTCCAGGTGGTCGATACGGTGAAGGTGGGTATCGACGGTGAACAGCCCATCGCACAGCTCGCCCAGGAAACGCCCGACGATCCGCTGGCTCACCACCTCGCCGGGGTGAAACGCCTTGTCCTGGCGCATGTAACAGAGGTAGGGGATCACCAGCAACAGCTCCCGCGCGCCCACTTCCCGCGCCCCGCGGGCGGCCAGCAGAAGCTCGGTGAGCTTGGCGTTGGGGTGATGGAGGGTGCGGTAGAGCACCACCCGTTCCGGCAGCTCCGGCGGCAGCCTTATCAGGCTCTCGCCGTCCGGAAAGTGGTGGATCCGGACAGCGGCGAAGGGGCAGCCGAGGGCGGTCGCCAGCCGCTCCCCCTCGCCGGTGTGTTCGGGAAAGGCGAGCAGCAGGGTCGATTGGGGACTCATGGATACGGGTACCTCACTCCACGAAGGTCTGGGGGATCTCGTCCTCGCTGCCGATGCGGTAGCCGGTCTCCCGGCTGCAGAGATCGCAGGCGAAGCGGAAATCGGCGGGAAACTCGGCGTGGACCCGGTAGAGGGGTTCGCCCTTCTCCACCCGGTCGCCCAGCTTGCGGAACAGGTCCACGCCCGCCCCCTTGTCCAGCGGGGCGCCGGCGAGACGGGCCAGGTGGGCCATGTGCAGGTTGTCGATGGCCACCACGTGCCCCGCCCGCGGTGCCACCACCTCCTTCTGCAGCCGGCCGGGATGGTGGTGTCTCTCCTGTCGCCCCTGCAGTTCGATGATGTCGTCGAGGCGCTTGAGGGCGCGGCCCGAGTCGAGGATGTCGCGGGCGATGTTGTAGCCCTGGCCACCGCGCACGTCCGGATCGAACTCGATGATCCGCCCGGCCAGCCGCAACGACTTCTGGCGCAGGTCCTGGGGGGCCCGGGGGTCGTTCTCCAGCACCTGCATCACATCGCGCGCCTCCAGCACCGGGCCGATGCCGCGGCCGACGGGTTGGCGGCCATCGGTGATGATCACCTCCAGGTGGAGGTCCAGGTGGTCGCCCACATATTCGAAGAGCTTGCGCAGGGCCAGCGCCTGGCGCATGGAGCGCACCTTGGCGCTCGGCCCCACCGGGATGTCGATGAGCAGGTGGGTGGAGCCGGCGGCCATCTTCTTGGCCAGGATCGAGGCGATCATCTGTCCCTGGGAGTCGATCCCCAGCGGTCGCTCCACCGAGATGAGGATGTCGTCGGCGGGGGCGAGGCGGGCGGTCCCGCCCCAGGCGATGCAGCCGCGGGCGCGGTGGACGATGCGGTCGAGCCGGGCGGGGGGCAGCTCCACATGGGCCAGCACCTCCATGGTGTCGGCGGTGCCGGCGGGAGAGGTGATGGCCCGCGAGGAGGTCTTGGGGATCAGCAGGCCGTGGGCGGCGACGATCGGTACCACCACCATGGAGGTGCGGTTGCCGGGAATGCCGCCTATACAGTGCTTGTCGGCCACCAGCTCCTCGGACCAGTCGAGCCGGTCGCCGGTCTCCACCATCGCCTGGGTGAGCCAGAGGATCTCGTCCCGGTCGAGCCCGCTCTGCCCGGCGGCGACCAGGAAGGCGGCCATCTCCATCTTGGAGTAGCGGTTCTCGACCACATCGGTGCAGATCTCCAGGAAGTCCCGGCGGCCGAGACGCTCGCCGCCGATCTTGCGGCGTACCGCATCCATGGAGCGGGGGGGCTCTGCATGCCGCACGCTGGCCCGCCTGCCCGGCTTCACCCCGAGCTGGTCGAAGGCCTGCTCCGCCAGTCCGAGTTCCTCGATACCGACGATGGAGTCGTCGTCGACCACATTGAGCACCGCGTTGATACGCTTTCCGCCGGCCTCGATCTCGATCTTGGAGAGGGCCTGGAAACCTTCGGCCCGATAGAGGCTGCACTCCCGGTGGAGATAGGCGACGTTCTCCCGGTAGGTATCGATGGCCACGCGTCGCAGCCGGAGATGGTTCCGCTCCTGGGGCGGGCGGCTCTTCCTGGTCACTCTCTCTAACTCCTTCCTATCTCCCGCACACGGGGCAGGCGGGATCACGGGGCAGGCGAAGGGTGCGCCACTCCATGGTGGCCGCGTCCATCAGCAGCAGCCGGCCGGTGAGTGGCTCGCCGAGGCCGGTGAGCCACTTGATGGTCTCGGTGGCCTGGATGGCGCCGATGATCCCCACCACCGGGGCGAGCACGCCGTTTTCCGAACAGGTGCCGGGCAGTTCGCCCGCCTCCCGGTAGAGGCAGCGGTAGCAGGGGGTGTCGCCGCCGCTGTTGGGGAATACCGCCACCTGACCCTCGAGGCGGATGGCGGCCCCGGAGATCAGCGCCGTACCCGCCTCGACACAGGCGGCGTTGATGGCAAAGCGGCTGTCGAAGTTGTCGGTGGCGTCCACCACGCAGTCGGCCCGCCGAACCTCTGCCAGGAGGGCGTCGCCCTCCAGTCGGTGATCGATGGTCTCGATGCGCACATCCGGGTTGAGACGGTGGAGCTGTTCGGCCGCAGAGGCGACCTTCGGACGATCGATGTCGGCGGTGCCATGGACGATCTGGCGCTGAAGGTTGGTGAGGTCCACCACGTCGTCGTCCACCAGCACCAGGGTACCGACGCCGGCCGCGGCCAGGTAGATGGCGGCCGGGGAACCGAGTCCGCCGAGCCCGATGATCAGCACCCGCGACTCCGCCAGCCGCTCCTGCCCCTCGATGCCGAAGTCGGGGAGCATGATCTGGCGGCTGTAGCGCAATAGCTGTTCGTCTTCGAACTCCATGGCCTCTCTCCATTCCCGATCCGCCTGCTATAACAGGCTGTTGAAAAACACCGTCTTTCGGCAGCCTGTGCTACGGTGCATGGATGCACCGTCGTTTTCAATGACTGCAAGTCATTGAAAACGTGAGGAAGCCGGAAATCGCATTTTCGGCTTCCGGCGTTGAAATAGGCCAGGACGGCCTTTTTCAACATCCTGCCAAACCCGGCAACATACCATATCGTGTTCAGGACGCCAGGCGGCCCGCGGACGGCGCTGGAGCCGCTTGCTTTGGAATGACTGACAGGCTGTTGAAAAACACCGTTTTTCGGCAGCCTGTGCCGCGAACCGGCAGGCGACGACCGAACGCGATAACGCGATATAGAATGTTGCCGGGTAAATATAGCGTGTTTGCGACCGGAGTTGGTGCTGGAGAGCGTCTCCTGGCGGGGGCGGTCCAGCGGGGTGGGCGGTGTCTCCGCCGGCACCGCCCGGCCCGCTGCGACCGTCCAGGAATCGGTGGCGGCTGCCGTGGGCTGAAAATGGCCCCCTGATCGGGTATCATGGGCCGCTTTCCCGGGGGCGCCCGGCGGTCCGGTGTGCCGAACCGCCGCCGCGGAGCCACCCCCCAACGATCTTGCCGAAGACCACGGTATGGAACCATGACAGATTCCGAGGGCACGACCATGGCCAATGACTTTCTCATCGCTCCGTCCATCCTTTCCGCCGATTTCGCCCGTCTGGGCGAAGAAGTGGACAACGTCCTGGCCGCGGGTGCCGACATCGTCCACTTCGACGTGATGGACAACCACTACGTCCCCAACCTCACCATCGGGCCCCTGGTGTGCGAGGCGCTGCGCAAGCACGGTGTCACCGCTCCCATCGACGTCCACCTGATGGT
>JALTLT010000172.1 GCA_027001815.1 Gammaproteobacteria bacterium
CCGCGGGGCCCCGAGAGGCGGGAAGGCCCTCCCGGGGGACGCCGTGAACCCATCCCTGGGGGCTCGTCGGCGGCATCCCTGCCGCCAACGCCCCCGGGAGGGCCTTCCCGCCTCTCGGGGCGGAGTGCCCTTCAGCTTGAAGTCCGACAGGCTGCTGGCCTCATTGAAAACGGCGGTGCATCCCTGCACCGCGGCGGCACAGGCTGCCGAAAGATCCTGCTTTTCGGCACCCTGCTATCTCGCGGCGGTCACTTTCCTGTACTCCTCCAGTGCCCGGGGCAGGAACTCCTGCAAGGCGTGGATGCGGGTCTCGTCCAGGGGGTGGGTGCTGAGGAATTCGGGCGGAGTCTCTCCTCCCTCCTTCTCGTTCCAGGCGCGGAACCGTTTCCAGAAGTCGATGGCCGCCCGCGGGTCGTAGCCGGCCCTGGCCATGTACAGCAGCCCCAGGCGATCCGCCTCCAGTTCCTGGCGGCGGGAGTGGGGAAGCATCAGGCCGAGGGTGCCGCCGATGCCGTAGGCGGCAAGGATCTGCTGGCGGGTCTTCGAGTCCTCCTTTCGGGTGGCCACCGAGAGGGCCGCCGCGCCCAGTTCGAAGAGCATCCCCTCCGAGATCCGTTCCGCGCCGTGGCGGGCCACCGCGTGGGCCACCTCGTGGCCGATGACGGTGGCCAGCCCCGTCTCGTCCCGGGTGATCTGCAACAGCCCGGTGTAGACGCCCACCTTGCCGCCGGGCAGGCAGAAGGCGTTGAGGGTGTCGGGCTCGTCGAACAGGACGAACTCCCACCGGGCCCCGGGCAGGGGGGCGACGGCGGCGATCCGCCGGCCCACCCGTTCCACCAGTGCACGGGCCTCCCGGTCCTGCGAGATGGGGGTCGATTCCTTGATCTCCTCGAACGCGGTGAGTCCCATGCGCATCTCGGTCTTGGGGTCGATCAGGATGAGCTGGCTGCGGCCCGTATCGGGGACCGTCGCACAGCCCCCGCCGAGCGCGAGGGCGGCGCCGAGCAGCAGTGCGGAGAGTGTTCTGTGTCTCATCTCTCGTTCCCTGGGTGAATGAGGCTCATTGTAGCCATGCCGAGCGGATTCCATCCAGCACGTACTGGGCGGCCAGTGCCGAGAGAACCAGGCCGAGAAAGCGGGAGAGCACATTGGCTCCGGTCTCGCCCAGGACCTTGACGATATAGGGGGCGAACCAGAGGGAGACCAGGGTCATCAGGAGGACTGCCAGCAGGACCGCCAGCAGGCCGGCCACCAGCAGCGGCTGGCCCCAGTCGATGGGCATCAACAATACCGTCGTCAGGGCGCCCGGCCCGGCGATGAGCGGGAAGGCGAGCGGGAAGACGGAGATGTCCTGCTTGTGCTGCGCCTCCTGCTGCTCCCGCTGGGTGGTGGAACGCAGACCGGTGTGGCGGGCGAAGATCATGTCGATGGCGAGCAGGAAGAGCAGCACTCCGCCGGCGACCCGGAAGGCGGGAATGCCGATGCCGAGGATCTCCAGGAGCTGGCTGCCGCCGAAGAAGAAGAGCACCAGGATGACGGCGGCGAGCAGGGTGCCGTGCCAGGCCATGCGACGGCGAAAGGCGAGAGTCTCCCCGGTGGTCAGGCCGGTGAAGATCGGCGCGAGACCGAAGGGATCCACCACGATGAACAGCACCACGAAGTTGTGCAGCAGCAGGTCGCTCATCCCGTCGGTCCACTTGGTTGTTGGTGGAGGAGTCGGAGCGGCTGGCCGTGCGAGGGGTCACGCAAGGGGGGTGCCCCTTCGCCGCGACAAGGTGGATCTCGATCCCGTTGGGGAGGGGCGAAGGGCCTGCCGGCATCCGACGAGGAAAGGGCAACCATACCAGAAATCGACAGGGGAGACAGCAGGAAAAAGAGGGGGGCACTCGGCCCCCGGGGGTAGGTGAAAAAGGGACGCAGGGGGGTGGCCTGCAGACCCGGAAATCAGAGAGGTACGCCCCTGGCCCTCCTGCCCGGGGCGTCCCGCCTTCCATGGAAAACCAAGGTGGATTCCCGCGCTTCCTTGCCGTCACCCACATCCTGTGGTGTGCTCCATCGTGGTAGAGATGGTGCCACGGAAAGAGGGGTGGGATCTGTAGGAAAGTACCGAATCTCGTGTAGGGCAATTCCGACACGATCTGTAAGGGAGGGAGGGGCAAAACGGGGGCAAAAATAAAGCGCACTTTCCGGCGATCCCGCCAGGAAGTACGCCACCGGCTCCATGGAATCCAAGGTGAATTCCCGCGCATCCATGCCATCACCCAGCGTTCCGGCCGGATGCTCCAATAGTACAAATCATTGCATGTCGTGGTGTCTTTGTCTGTAGGGGAAATCGGAAATGGGTGTAGGAATAGTCCTACAAGCCCGCTTCCAGGGTGTCGGAGATCTCCTGTCTGTGTTTGAATAGGTCGGAGGTCCAGGAGTGGAATCAGAGGCATGAGGCAGGCAGACGGGAAAGGGGCGGCAAACGGGGCGGGGTGCGAGCTCGACGAACTGACGGCCATCGTGAAAGAGGCGGTTCGCGAGGTCCTCTCCAGTTGCTCCCGCGATCCCTGTGTGAAGCTCGACGGGAGCTGGGTCACCGACGCCGATACCCGTATTCAGGCGCTTCTCCAGGAGCGCCTGGCCCGGTCGTGGCCGGGTATCCCCATGCTCGGCGAGGAGATGACGGTCGAGCACCAGCAGCGACTGCTCGGCAGTGCCGGTGGCCACTTCTGGTGTGTCGACCCCCTCGACGGCACCTCCAACTTCGTCCTCGGCATCCCCTTCTACGCCACCTCCATCGCGCTGGTGGAGAGGGGGCGACCCCGCCTGGCGGTGGTGTTCGATCCGGTGCGGGGGGAGGTCTTCTCCGCCGAGCGGGGGCGCGGTGCCTTTCTGGACGGTCGTCCCCTGGTGCCACGGCCCCATCCCCCCGGGCTGGAGCGCTCCGTGGCGGTGGTCGACTTCAAGCGCCTGGATGCGGATCTCTCGGTACGCCTGGTCTCCAGCTCGCCCGCGCGCTCCCTGCGCAACTTCGGCGCATGCGCCCTGGAGTGGTGCTGGCTGGCCGCCGGCCGGATCCACCTCTACCTGCACGGCGGCATGAAGCTCTGGGACCTGGCGGCCGGCAGCCTGATCCTCGACGAGGCCGGGGGGAGGGCCTGTGACCTGCAGGGGCGCGCCATCGGCTACCGCTCCACCGGCCCCCTCTCGGTGGTTGCCGCCTGTGATCCCGGACGGCATGCGGAGTGGGTCCGGTGGCTTGAGGTGTCCCGGGCAGAACACTGAAAAACGCCGTTTTTCGTTCCCGAGTCGCAGATGCCCGGAAACGGGTTTTTTCGACAGGGATTCTCGCCCGGGTTTCCTCTCTCGCCGCCTCCCTTCATCCTGGGCTCAGGAGCCCGGTACCGGGTGGCGCCGGAAGTAGATGGTCGCCTCTCCCGTCTCGTCGTCCACCCAGGAGAGGGTGTAGAGGGCGTTCCCGCTCTTGCCGCGCAACGAGTGGAGGTAGCCGCCGAACTCCTCCCACTCCACCCCGTCGGCTCCGGTGATCCGCAGGCGACAGACGGAGGTGCGACATTCGATCGAATCGATGGCCGTGCCGGGAGGCGGGTCGTGAGTGTACCAGGCGGTGGTGATCCGGTCGGCGGCGGTATGGGCCCAGTCCGGATCGACCGGCTCACTCTGCACGGCGGAGGCGAGTTGCCCCGCCATCTGCCGGAACATGGGAGGCATCCCCTCGAGGCCCGGGATCTCCGGCGTGGGAGCGGGCGGCTCCCCGACGGCCGGGCTCCCGGTGCCGTTTTCTGCCGGTGGAGACGTCTGTCCGAGCGGGAGGGAGTGCCCAGGCTCGGGAGGCTCTGGTGGAGAGTCCGGGTCCGGGGCTTTCGGCGGTACCCTCTTCCCTTCTTGCCGATCCGTCGAGTCGATCATCGCCAGTTTCGCCTCTAGTTCGCGAATCACAGCCTTGAGCTGCTCCCGTTCCGTCGGCCACCACGTCGGGGCCGGCTCCAAAGGTGTCGTCGTTCTTCCTGGCTGGGCAGGGGCTTCCTGGCCGATGCCGCCGGCCAGATGGCCAATGGCGAGGCCAGCCGCGGTCAGGAGCGGATAGAGGATCCATCGGTTCATGAGCAGGGGCTCCCTCCGGTGGTCATGGGGGCGTCGGGGCGCGCCGCTCGTAATAGGCCGTGGCGAAGGTCTTGCTGTCGTCGATATAGGAGAGCGAATAGGAGGAGTGGACGGTTTCCTTGAGGATCTTCCACAGGTAGGGTCCAAAGGTCTGCCAGTCCACGCCGGATTCGCCGGTGACCCGCAGCCGGCACACTGAACTGCGGCATTCGACCGACTCGACAGCGGTACCCGGGGGTGGGTTGTTGGAGATGTAGGCGTTGATGATCTCCTCGGCCGCCAGGTAGGCCCACGCCGGGTCGACGGACTCCTCGCGGATGGCGAGGTGGTACCTGCGCGCCGCCTCGTTGAAATCCCGAGCGATTCCCTGCAGGAAGGTGTTGTCGGGCGGCACCTCCATGGTCGGTGGCTGCTCCTCCTTTTCCACGGTTTCCATGGTCGTCTGATCCACATCTTCCGGGTCGTGGAGGACGCCGGGTGAGGGCGCTCTCTCCTCCATGGCGAGACCACGGTCCATGGAATCGACGGAGGCGATTTCCAGAAGGGACTGGAGTTCGTGGATACGCGCGGTGAGCTGTTTTTTCTCTTTGTTCCAGTCGGCCCGATTTGGGGAGAGAGTTCCCCGTGCCTGTGGTGTCTCCTGATCGGTTGCCCTGGTCAGATAACCGATCAGAACGCCGATAAAAAAGAGAGCGACAGCCATGAGTCTCGGGTTCATTGGGTTTTACCAGCCAGTACGAGAGACACTTTTCTTTGGTGGCTCGTGATCGTATTGCTTGATTTTGCAATCACCAGTATTGTCGCAAACGTAGCAGTTGCCTTGCCCGTCACAGACAAAGTTCCAGCAGTAGCCCGTATCGGTCCAGCACATGCTCCCGGTACCCGTAGGAGTGACTGGGGCATGTGCGGTGGTCCGGAGGGTTGGCGGTGAATCGATCGGAGAGGCTGTGTTGCCTGAATCCGCCTCCACCGGCTTACCGATCGGCGCGACGGTCAGGATGAGGGGGAACAGAAGAGAAAATAAGGATGAATTGAGGGGGGGTCATAATGGTCGCCTCCTTGTCAGCTGGTTGCATTCCCGGCTGATATCCATACCAGGAATATTTCGAATGGTTAACGGACCCGGGTTCTGGCGTCTCCCCATTTTTTCACTTCATCATTCCGAGTAGTCCGGGCGTATCCGCGAACAGGTCGGGTTGTGGCGGCGCAGTGGCTCTGGAGTCCCGCCGGCGACGCAACCAG
>JALTLT010000173.1 GCA_027001815.1 Gammaproteobacteria bacterium
GCACCTCGCGGTTGTTGTTGGACTGCATCTCGCCGACGATACCCGCCGCCTCCATCGCCTCGATGAGCCGGGCGGCCCGATTGTAGCCGATGCGCAGGTGCCGTTGCACCGAGGAGATGGAGGCCCGCCGGGTCTCGGTGACGTAGCGCACCGCCTCGTCGAACAGCTCGTCCTGCTCCGGGTCTTCCGATTCCGCCACCTCGCCTGGCAGCAGGATGCCGTTCTCGGCGCTGGCGGTGGTGATCTCCTCCACGTAGGCCGGCTCGCCGCGGCTGCTGATCTCCTTCACCACCCGGTGCACCTCGGCATCGGAGACGAAGGCGCCGTGGATCCGCTGCGGGACGCCACTGCCTGCGGCCAGGTAGAGCATGTCCCCATGGCCGAGGAGCTGCTCCGCGCCGTTCTGGTCGAGAATGGTTCGCGAATCGGTCTTGGAGGAGACCTGGAAGGCGATGCGGGTGGGGATGTTGGCCTTGATCAGGCCGGTGATCACGTTCACCGACGGGCGCTGGGTGGCCAGCACCAGATGGATGCCGGAGGCGCGCGCCTTCTGCGCCAGGCGGGCGATCAGCTCCTCCACCTTCTTGCCGACGATCATCATCATGTCGGCGAACTCGTCGATCACCACCACGATGAACGGCAGGTGTTCGAGGGTGGGCGGCGGCGCCTCCGGATCGAGGGCCTCTTCCGGCCGATAGAGGGGATCCGGAATCGGCTCGCCCCGCTCGATCGCCTCCTTCACCTTGCGGTTGTACCCCCCCAGGTTCCGCACTCCCAGCGCCGCCATCAGCCGGTAGCGACGCTCCATCTCCCCCACGCACCAGCGCAGGGCGTTGGCGGCGTCCTTCATGTCGGTGACCACCGGGGTCAGCAGGTGGGGGATCCCCTCGTAGACCGACAGCTCCAGCATCTTGGGATCGATCATGATCAGCCGCACCTCGCGGGCGGTGGCCTTGTAGAGGAGGCTCAGGAGCATGGCGTTGATGGCCACCGACTTGCCCGATCCGGTGGTGCCGGCCACCAGAAGGTGGGGCATCCGGGCCAGGTCGACCACCACCGGGCGGCCGCTGATGTCCTTGCCCAGCGCCAGGGAGAGGGGCGAGCCGGCGCGGTCGTACTGCTCCGAGGCGAGGATCTCGCTGAGGCCGACGGTCTCCCGGTGCTGGTTGGGGATCTCCAGCCCCACCGTCGGTTTCCCGGGGATCACGTCCACCACCCGCACCGAGACCGCGGAGAGGGCTCGGGCCAGATCCTTGGCCAGGTTGCTGATCTGGCTCACCTTCACGCCGGGCGCCGGCATCAGTTCGAAACGGGTGATCACCGGCCCCGGATGGACCGACTCCACCTGCACCTCGATGCCGAAATCGGCCAGCTTGAGTTCCACCTGGCGCGACATCGCCTCAAGCCCCTCGCTGGAGTACCCCTTCCCCCCCTTCGGCGGTGGATCCAGCAGGGAGATGGGGGGCAGCGAGGAGTCGGCCGGCGCGTCGTCGAACAGGAGCTGCTGCTTCTCCCGCTCCACCCGTTCGCTGGTCTCCAGCTCGGTGATCACGGGTTCGATCTTCACCGGCTTGCGCCTGGCCCGCTTCTTCTTCTCCGTCTTGAGGGTCTGCTCCCGCTCCTGGCGGGCGCGGCGACCGGCACGTACCTCGCGCAGGCCACGCACTCCGTCCCGCAATCTGACCAGTGTGCCGAGGGTGAAACCGCCGATGGTGTCCATCAGGGAGAGCCAGGAGATGTGGGCGAAGAGGGTGAGGCCGGTGAGGAAGATCACCAGCAGCAGCAGGGTGCCGCCCAGCAGGCCGAAGGTCTCCACCATCATGCTGCCCATCAGGCTTCCGGTGACGCCGCCGGCCGAGGCCTCCGGAAGCCGGGCGGGATCGGCGGTGAAGTGGAGGGTCGCCAGACCGCCCCCACCCAGCAGGGTGAGGAGCAGACCCACGCCGCGCACGGCGAACATGGCGAGGCCACTGCCGAGGGGCCAGGCGTTGTGGCGGAAGATCGCCCATCCTCCCCAGGCGAGGGCGGCGGCGAAGAGATAGGCGGGATAGCCGAAGAGGAGCAGCAGCAGGTCCGCCAGCCACGCCCCGAACCGCCCCCCCAGGTTGTGCACCGCTCCGGCACCCCTGTGGCTCCAGCCACTGTCCTCGGGGTGATAGCTGACCAGGATGAGAATCAGGTAGGCAGCCAGAAAGAAGAGCATCAGAAAGGTCCCCTCCCTGAGCCCCCGGGTGAGATGCTGTTGAACCACCTCACTGCCGCCATTCGGCCTGCTTTTCTTCGCCTGCGCCAACTTTTCTTCAACCTTTCCTTAAGAAATGATCCCTATCCTATTATTCATGCGTGGTTTTGTCGAGAGCGGCAGGCTCCCCACCCGACCCACGGCCGGCTCACCTTTCCCTCACGCCGCCAGCGCCTCGCGGACCGCCGGATGGGTGATCTCCCCGTCACGGATGTTGACCCCCGCCAGGAGGCGTGGATCCTGCTGCCAGCGCCCGTCGGCCACCGCCGTGAGGTAGGGGAAGAGGGCTGCGCTGAGGGCCTGGGAGGAGGTGCGAGGCACGGCTCCGGGCATGTTGGTGACACCGAAATGGAGCACCCCCTCCCATTCGAAGGTGGGTTCCGCCCAGGTGGTGGGTCGGGTGGTCTCGATGCACCCCCCCTGGTCCACCGAGATGTCGATCACCACCGAACCCCGCTGCATCTCGCGCACCAGCTCGGCGCTCACCAGATGGGGGGCACGGGCGCCCTTGATCAGCACCGCCCCCACCACCAGATCGGCCCTGCGCACCGCCGCGGCGATCGCCTCCCGGTAGGGGAAGAGGCCGGTGACGTTGGCTCCCAGGGCCCGCATCCGCTCCAGCTTTTCCCGTTGGCGGTCGAAGACGGTCACCTCGGCGCCCATGGCCGCGGCCACCGAAGCAGCCGCCCCGCCCGCCACGCCGCCACCGAGTACCACCACGTGGCCGCGGGGGGCAGCGGCGACGCCGCCCAGCAGCACCCCCTTGCCGCCGGCCGGCCGGTGCAGGAGCCGGGTACCCGCCTGGACCGAAATGCGGCCGGCCACCTCACTCATGGGGGCGAGGAGCGGCAGCCGCCCCCCCTCCTCCACCGTCTCGAAGGCGATCGCGGTCAGACCGATCTCCTGGAGGGACCGCGCCAGCTCCGGTGCCGCCGCGAGATGCAGATAGCAGAAGAGCAGATGGTCACGCCGCAGCAGCGGCAGCTCCCCGGGCTGGGGCTCCTTCACCTTCACCACCAGTTGGGCCTGCTCATAGAGCGCCGCCGCATCGGGGGCGATCTTCACACCGACCGTGGAATAGGAAGGGTCGGGATAGCCGCTCGCCTCGCCTGCGCCCCGCTCCAGCCACACCTCGTGACCGGCCGAGACCAGCTCTGCGCAGGCGTCGGGAACCAGCCCGACGCGCCCCTCCAGCACCTTCACCTCACGGGGAATACCGATTCGCATGGATGTTGCGTCCTCGATTCCGGGCAGTCGCACTCTTGCCACAGATGCCCGGGGCAAGGGGTGGACGTGCCGCAAGTGACTGAAAAACGCCCCATCCAGGAATCTGTCGGATGAGGCGTCGCCGCGCGCCGGGAGCGGGTCGCCCGCCCTTCCGGGCTGCCTCGCCGACCGGTGCATTCTTGGAGATGCCCCCAGCATAGCAGCCGACCGGACGGCTCGCCGCCAGGTAGCAGGCTGTTGAAAAACCCCGTTTTTCGACAGCCTGTGCCGCGGTGCAGGGATGCACCGCCGTTTTCAATGAGGCCAGCAGCCTGTCGGACTTCAAGCTGAAGGTCACTCTGCCCCGAGAGGCGGGAAGGCCCTCCCGGGGGCGTTGGCGGCAAGGATGCCGCCGACGAGCCCCCAGGGATGGGTTCACGGCGTCCCCCGGGAGGGCCTTCCCGCCTCTCGGGGCCCCGCGGAACGCACCAGAACCTGACCGCCTGTCAAAGTCCGACAGGCTGCTGGCCTCATTGAAAACGTGAGGAAGCCGGAAATCGTATTTTCGGCTTCCGGCGTTGAAAAAGGCCAGGACGGCCTTTTTCAACATCCTGGTAGACCCGCAACGGCCGGTGCCCACCGCACTCCGCGGTTTCCGCACCCTCCGGCAATGGGTGTATCATTCCACCAATTTTGCCAACCGGCATCCTTCCCCCGCCTCCCCGCCGGGAGGGAGCGTGTCCCGTTTCGATCTCCGGTCGAGTCCGCCGGGCGACCCGGCCGGAGAATGGCCGGAGATCCGCCGGTGGGTGCCGGAACCGCACATCATCGCAGGAACCCACTTCAGGAGCGATTATACCCATGAGCGAAGAGAAACACTGTCGTCTGCTGATCCTCGGATCGGGCCCCGCAGGCTACACCGCGGCCATCTATGCGGCCCGTGCCAACCTGAGCCCGGTGCTCGTCACCGGCCTGGAACAGGGTGGTCAGCTCACCACCACCACCGAAGTGGACAACTGGCCCGGCGACCACGAGGGGGTGCAGGGACCCGAACTGATGGAGCGCATGCGCAAACATGCCGAACGCTTCGAGACCGAGATCGTCTTCGACCACATCCACACGGTGGATCTCGGCCAGCGCCCCTTCCGTCTGGAAGGCGATTCCGGCATCTATACCTGCGACGCGCTGATCATCGCCACCGGCGCCTCGGCCCGCTACCTGGGACTCCCCTCCGAGGAGGCCTTCAAGGGACGGGGCGTCTCCGCCTGCGCCACCTGCGACGGATTCTTCTATCGCGGCCAGGACGTGGCAGTGATCGGCGGCGGCAATACGGCCGTCGAGGAGGCGCTCTACCTCTCCAACATCGCCCGCCACGTCACCGTGGTCCACCGGCGCGACCAGTTCCGTTCCGAGAAGATCCTCGCCAACCAGCTCATCGAGAAGTCGAAGAGCGGCAACGTCACCATCGAGTGGGATCACGTCCTCGAAGAGGTGCTGGGAGACGACTCGGGCGTCACCGGGATCCGGATCCGCAACGTCAAGAGCGGAGAGACCAAGGAGATCCCGTTGATGGGTGTCTTCATCGCCATCGGTCACGCCCCCAATACCGGAATCTTCGACGGCCAGCTCGAGATGGAGAACGGCTACATCAAGGTGAAGAGCGGTACCGACGGTAACGCGACCGCCACCAGCGTGGAGGGGGTGTTCGCCGCAGGCGATGTCATGGACCACGTCTACCGCCAGGCGATCACCTCCGCCGGAACGGGATGCATGGCAGCCCTCGATGCGGAAAAGTACCTGGACGCCCTGGAGGCCGGCAAGGGCCAGGAGTAGCAGGCCGTTGAAA
>JALTLT010000174.1 GCA_027001815.1 Gammaproteobacteria bacterium
GCCCGGTTCGAATCTTGATCTCCCTCTCCGCCACATAAGAAAGGGGGCCCGGTCGGGCCCCCTTTCTTATGTGGCGGAGAGGGAGGGATTCGAACCCTCGGTACGCGTAAGCGTACACCTGATTTCGAGTCAGGCCCGTTCGGCCAGCTCCGGCACCTCTCCGAGTCTGTGCACCGCGTCGCAGTACGGCCGGCGCGGTCGGGGGATTATAGCGCAGCCGGGCGTGTAAACCGAATCCCTCTCGGGACGTTTTAACGATCAAGGTTACGGATCGGGGTATTTGCCCCCCGTTGATAAACAATATGAAAGGTAGGGGTTTATGAACAGAATCGTCCAGATCTCCATCGCCGGTCTGCTGGCCGCAGGCCTGGCAACGGGTTGTTCGAACCAGGGGCCCAACGAGCAGGGTGGCGCCATCCTCGGTGGAATCATCGGCGCTGCGGTCGGTTCGACCGTCGGCAAGGGCGAGGGACGCACTCTCGCCATCGCCGTGGGAACCCTCGCCGGCTCCATGATCGGCTCCTCCATCGGCAGGTACATGGATGAGGAGGACCGTCGACGGGCCAACCAGGCCCTGGAGACCAGCCCCACCGGCAAGACCACCGTCTGGAAGAATCCGGATACCGGCAATACCTACGAGGTGACACCCACCCGCACCATCGAGAAGCCGGACGGGCAGCCCTGCCGGGAGTTCACCATGAAGGCGGATATCGGTGGCAAGGAGGAAGAGGTGTACGGCACGGCATGCCGGCAGCCGGACGGTAGCTGGAAGATCGTCGAATGACCCCTCGCCCCTCCGCCGTCCGGCGGAGGGGCACTCCGCCCTGCTGTACGCAATGACATCCAACCCTCGCTGCAGCTTCAAATTTCCTTACTTCTCATTGTAGAATGTGCATGCGCCATTTTGGGGAGGGTAACCCTCCCGGGGAACCTGCTCGCGTCCGGCTCACCGGCAGATGCGGATCGCGGTCACCCGGCAGGGGCATCGTCCCGAGAAAGAAAGAAACAACAATGAGGTGGAGAAGGGAGCTCTCCCTGACAACTCCGCCCTCGTGCCACAGCATCCGCGCGGGGCCTTTCCTGTTGCTGCCATGACGAGACTGGAACGTGACCTTCCGCGCCAAGAAGAGTGCACCGGGCTCTGAACCCGTCAGACCGGAGATCTGGCACACCATTCGCGGCCGCCTGCTGCTGGTCACGGTGGTGGTCTCCGCCCTGTTGCTGATCTTCGCCCTGATGGTCCGCGTCCATGTGCAGCGCACCTCCCAGCGTCACATCGATCACATTCAGCTTCGCAGTTCCGCTTCTCACCTTCTGACCTCCCTCGCCCTTGGAACACGGGAACTGGAGAACAGGATCCAGCGCTATGTGATTCACCCCTGCGGCGACCATCGCGATGCACTGGTGCGTGGCCTGGAGATGGAGAAGGAGCGACTGGAGGCGATGCGCGGCGCGGAGCTGGTGAGTCCCACCACCTATCTGGCCACCGTACTCGACGAGATGGCGGTTGAGATCGCCGCGCTCGATGGCGCGATCCATCGGCTCTTCCAGATCCGGAGCGAG
This sequence comes from Gammaproteobacteria bacterium, assembly GCA_027001815.1. Classification (GTDB taxonomy): domain Bacteria; phylum Pseudomonadota; class Gammaproteobacteria; order JALTLT01; family JALTLT01; genus JALTLT01. Next base: position 1,564 of record JALTLT010000174.1, read on the forward strand.
GTGGAGTCGTGGTTCCCCGCCATGAAGATCATGCGCTCGGAGATGTTTCCGGCCAAGAACGATTTCGACACCGCCCTCTCGGCCGTGCTGGACGAAACCGTGCCTTCGGCGGCCCTCTCCCCACCCCTGCAGGAGGTGCTGCTGCGATTGAGACACAATTTCGGCCGGCTGGTCTCGGAGTTCCGGCTGCACGTGGCCGACCGTTCCGGCATCTTCTCCAACCGGCCGGCATCCGGCCCCACCAACCAGACCGAGAACATCGCCATCTACCATGCGGCGATCCTGCACGACCTGCAGCGACTGGAGGAGCTGGCCTCCCGCGGGGGTGAGCCGAGCTTCGAACTCCTCACCACCATCGAACAGCTTCGGGCCGCCTATCCCCGCTGGTGGAACCACTACATGGAGGTCAAGACCATCCTCGACTCGGACCAGTGGCGCCGCGATCTCCTGCTCCTGGAGAGGCAGATCGACCCCCTCCTCACCTCCATCCAGCAGCGGTTGTCGGTGCTGCAGCTCGCCCTCGACAACACCTCCGGTCGCGACATCACCACCCTGAGCACCCTGTCGCGCCAGTTGTCGGATCTCTCCGTGATCTTCGTCGTCGCGGTGGTCGCCCTGCTGCTTCTGGCCCTGGCGGCCTTTCATCGCACCCTGCTGAAACCGATGACCCGCATCACCCAGGCGCTCCTCGCGGAGGCAAAGGGGGCTCCTCCCGAACCCATCCCCGACAGCGGCGGCGCGGAGATCAGGGACCTCGCGGAGGCCTTCCAGCAGATGCGGGAACAGGTACACATCCGCCAGTCTCGCCTCGACTACATGGCCCACCACGACAGCCTCACAGGGCTGCCCAACCGGATCCTGTTCCGCGACCGCCTGGTACACGGCATCATGATGGCGGAGCGGTCACGGCAGATCGTCGGCCTCATCTTCCTCGACCTCGATCGTTTCAAGCAGATCAACGACACCCTCGGTCACGACATCGGCGATCAGTTGCTGCAGGAGCTGGGGCGCAGGCTGGAGCACTACTGCCGGGGTGGCGACACGGTGGCGAGGCTGGGCGGCGACGAATTCGCCATCGTGGTGGAGGCCCTCACCTCCAGGGAGCAGGTTCGAACCATCGCGGAGAAGCTGCAGGGGTGTCTGGAAAAGGAGGTGGAGGTGGAGGGCCATCTCCTCAACGTCACCGCCTCGCTGGGGGTGGCCATCTACCCCACGGACCAGCAGACACCCGACGATCTGATCAAGGCCGCGGATACCGCCATGTATTCGGCGAAGAATGCCGGTGGCAACCGCATCGAGTTCTATTCACGGGAGATGACCGCGCGGGTGGTGGAACACATGGAGATGGAGAAGCTCCTTCGCAGGGCAGTCCGCGAGGGAGAACTCACCATCCACTATCAACCGATCATCGACCTCCAGAGCCGCCGTATCGTCGCCGTGGAGAGCCTGCTGCGCTGGCATCACCCCGATCGGGAGGATATCTCGCCGGCGCGGTTCGTTCCTGTCCTCGAAGAGGGCCGGCTCATCGGGACCGTCACCCAATGGATGCTTCAGGTGATCAGCGGACAGTTCCGCGACTTCCGCCGGCAGGGATTCCTGCTGGATCACATCACGCTCAACCTCTCCGGGCGACTGCTGCAGGAACGGGGGGTGATCGACGATCTGATGGGGGAACTCCGCTCGGGACGCTTCGACCCCCATACGCTGATCATCGAGATCACCGAGGACACCCTGACCCGCCATTTCGACGAGGCATCGGAGATCCTCAGCCGTCTCAAGGAGTTGGGGGTACGCATCGCGCTGGACGACTTCGGTACCGGTCAGTCCTCCCTCAACCACCTGCGCAAGTTCCCCATCGACATCCTGAAGGTGGACCGGGAGTTCGTTCGTGACATTCCGGACGATCGCTACGATTCGGAGCTGGTGGCGGCGATGATCGCCATGGCGGAGAAGCTGGGCATCGAGGTGGTGGCCGAGGGGGTGGAGACGGAGGAGCAGCTCGCCTTCCTCGAGCGCCACCACTGCCGATACGCCCAGGGCTATCTCTTCGGCTGCCCCCAGTCGGAGGAGGAGCTGGCCCGGTCCATGAGCGAGGAGAGCACCTTCCGCTGCGCCACAATGCACTGAGCCGGCACACCCGCCACCCCCCCGCGGAGCGAGGCAATCGCCCCTCCCCCCTCTACTGCATCTGCTCCAGGGCCTCGCGCAACCGGCGTACCCGGACCACTTCCATCCCTTCCAGGCTGCCCTTCTTCGGCGCATTGGCCTCGGGAACGACGGCGCGCCGAAAGCCGTGCTTGGCCGCCTCGTGCAGGCGCTCCAGACCGTTGGGTACGGGACGGATCTCGCCGGCCAGCCCCACCTCGCCGAACACCACCAGATCGGTGGGCAATGGCCGGTCGCGGAAGCTGGAGAGGATGGCGGCCAGCACCGGAAGGTCGGCGCCGGTCTCACTCACCCGCACGCCCCCCACCACATTGACGAAGACGTCCTGATCGTACATGGCGATACCGCCATGGCGGTGCAGAACCGCCAGCAGCATGGCCAGGCGATTCTGTTCCAGACCCAGAGTGACGCGGCGGGGATTGGCCAGGTGGCTTTCGTCCACCAGCGCCTGCACCTCCACCAGCATGGGACGGCTCCCCTCCCGGGTCACCAGGATGACACTGCCCGCCACCGGCTCGGCATGACGGGAGAGGAAGATGGCCGAGGGGTTGCTCACCTCCTTGAGCCCCTTCTCGGTCATGGCGAAGACCCCCAGCTCGTTGACCGCGCCGAAACGGTTCTTGATGGCGCGGATCACCCGGTAGCGGTTGCCGGCGTCTCCCTCGAAGTAGAGCACCGTGTCCACCATGTGCTCCAGCACCCGCGGACCGGCCAGGGTCCCCTCCTTGGTGACGTGCCCCACCAGGAACAGGGCGATCCCCTCCCGCTTGGCGAACTGGACGAGCTGGGCCGCCGACTCGCGTACCTGGGAGACGGATCCGGGCGCCGACTGGAGCTGCTCGGTGAAGACGGTCTGGATGGAGTCCACCGCCATCACCTTCGGCCGTTCCTGTCGCGCCACCGCCAGCATCCGCTCCACACAGGTCTCGGTGAGCAGCCCCAGATCGGCATCACCGAGGCCGAGACGGCGGGCACGCAGACTCACCTGCTGGCGCGACTCCTCCCCGGAGACGTAGAGGATGGGCATGCGTGCGGAGAGACGGGCCAGGGTCTGGAGGAGAATGGTGGACTTGCCGATCCCGGGATCGCCACCGATCAGGGTGACCGAACCGCCCACCAGCCCCCCACCGAGGACCCGATCCAGCTCCGGAAGACCGGTGGGGGTGCGGCTCTCCTCGCTGCTCTCCACCTCCGGCAGCCGTACCACCTGGGCGGCGGTCTCCCCGGCGTAGCCGGCGAAACGCCCCTTGGGCGCGCTGGCGGCGACCACCTCCGAAAGGGTGTTCCATGCGCCGCAGTCGGCACACTGCCCCGCCCACTTGCTGCTCTCGGCGCCACAGGCGCCACAGACGTAACTCACCCTAGACTTCGCCACCCTGGCCCTCCTCGCGCTCTACCGGGGCGACACGGGGGCCCACCCGGCAGAGCAGTTCGTAGCCGATGGTGTCGGCGTGCCGCGCCACCTCCTCCACCGGCAGCCCCTCCCCCCACAGCACCACCCGGTCGCCCACCCTGGGATCCGGATGTTCGCCCA
>JALTLT010000175.1 GCA_027001815.1 Gammaproteobacteria bacterium
ATCGACAGCGCGTCCCGGCACCTGGCGGTCGTCCACCCATCGTGTTAGCTTTCGATACAATCGCGGCGCAGCCGCCCCTCGACTTGGCAGGCTGTCGAAAAACGGTGTTTTTCGACAGCCTGTGCCGCGGTGCAGGGATGCGCCGCCGTTTTCGATGACGGCAAGTCGTTGAAAACGCAAGGAAGCCGGAAATCGCATTTTCGGCTTCCGGCGTTAAAAAGGCCAGGACGGCCTTTTTCAACATCCTGTTGAAAGAATCTGGGGACATGTCGAAGACATTCAACACCATCGGCCTGATCGGCAAGTACGGCGATCCCGGCGCCGCGGATACCATCAAGCAGATCCGCGACCACCTGGGCTGGCACCAGCTCCGGGTGCTGCTCGACGAGGGAACGGCGCGCAACATCCCCGACCACGCCATGGAGACCGCCGACCGCGACCGGCTGGGCGCAGAGTGTGACCTGGTGGTGGTGGTGGGGGGGGACGGCACCCTGCTGAGCGCCGCCCGCTCCCTGAGCAACCACTACGTCTCGGTGGTGGGCGTCAACCTGGGCCGGCTCGGCTTCCTGGTGGATGTCTCCCCCAGCGAGACCACCGATATCCTCGACGAGATCCTGGCCGGCCAGTACATCGAGGAGATGCGACTGTTGCTGCACGCCGAGATCGAGCGGGACGGGGAGGTGATCTTCTCCTCCGAAGCGCTCAACGACGTGGTGATCCACAAGTGGGGCGTGGCGCGGATGCTGGAGTTCGAGACCTGGGTCAATGGCCGTTTCGTCCACACCCACCGCTCCGACGGGCTGATCGTCTCGACCCCCACCGGCTCCACCGCCTACGCCCTCTCCGGGGGCGGTCCGATCCTCCACCCCCTGCTGGAGGCGGTGGTGCTGGTGCCCATCTGTCCCCACACCCTGAGCAACCGCCCCATCGTGGTGGAGGCGAGCAGCGAGATCCAGGTAACGGTGAGCCACGGCGGCGAAGCGGCGGCCCAGCTCACCTGCGACGGTCAGATCCATCACCGGGTGGAGGTGGCGGACGTGGTGCGGGTACGCGCCCATCCCAACCGGCTGCGGCTGCTCCACCCCGCCAGCTACGACTACTTCCACATCCTGCGCAACAAGCTGCGCTGGTCCGAACATCCCTGACCGGACCCACGCGACCGACGACTCCGACCATGCTGAGCCTCATCGAGATCCGAGACCTCGCCATCATCGACCACCTGGAACTGGACCTGGCTCCCGGTCTCACCGCCCTGACCGGTGAGACGGGCGCCGGCAAGTCGATCCTGCTGGACGCCCTGCAACTGGTCCTGGGCGACCGTGCCGATGCCGGTATCATCCGTTTCGGCGCCGAACGGTGCCAGGTGACCGCGCGGTTCGATCTCGACGATGCCCCGGAGGCGGAGGCGTGGCTGGCGGAACAGGCGCTGGAGGCGGATGGGGAGTGCGTCGTCCGCCGGGTGGTCCAGCGGGAGGGGCGCTCCCGGGCCTGGATCAACGGCAGCGCCGTCCCCCTGCAGTCGTTGCGGGCGCTGGGAGAGCGGCTGGTGGAGATTCACGGCCAGCACCAGCACCAGGCACTGCTGAAACGCGCCGAACAGCGTCGTCTGCTGGACGCCTTCGGCGGTCACGAGGGGGCAGTGGAACGCCTCGCCGACCTCTGGAACCGCTTGCGCGAGGCACGGCGGCGACTGGAGACGCTCGAAGGGGCGGGCGACACGGCCGACCGCCTCGAGCTGCTCGACTACCAGATCGACGAGCTGGAGAGGTTCGCCCCCGGCGAGGAGGAGTATTCCCGTCTCGACGAAGAGCAGCGGCGGCTGGCCAACGCCGGCCGGATCCTGGAGGGGTGCAGCGCCCTGGTGACGGAACTCTACGAGGGGGACGACGCCCTGCACGATCGCCTCGGACGACTTCAGGCGGAGCTGGAGGTGCTCGTCGATCTCGATCCCCGCCTGGAGGGGGTGACACGTCTGATGGAAGAGTCGATGATCCCTCTGAAGGAAGCGGCGGAACAGTTGCGCGACCACGCCACCACCCTAGAACTGGATCCTGCCCGCCTCCAGGAGGTGGAGGAGCGTATTACCCGCTGGCACGATCTGGCGCGCAAGCACGCCGTGCCCCCCGAGGAACTCCCTGCCCTGCTCCTGCGCCTCCAATCGGAGCGGGAGGGGCTGCTCGCCGGTCGCGAGGAACTGGAGACCCTGCGGGCGGCGTGCCAGACCCTCGAACAGGAGGCGCTCGCCGAGGCGCAGGCACTCTCCGGCAGCCGACGCGAGGCGGCGGCGCGTCTCGGTGATGCGGTGACCGGCGTGCTGCGGGAGCTGGGCATGGGCGGGGCCCATCTGGAGGTGGCGGTAGAGACCGCCGACCCGCCACGCCTCGCAGCCCACGGGATCGACGAGGTCTCCTTCCGGGTCGCCACCAACCCCGGGCAACCGCCGGCCCCCCTGGAGCGGATCGCCTCCGGCGGCGAGCTCTCCCGCATCGGCCTGGCCATCCAGGCGCTGCTGGCGGAGGCCAGCTGCGTCCCCACCCTGATCTATGACGAGGTGGACGCGGGGATCGGCGGGGCCACGGCGGCGATCGTCGGGGCGCGGCTGAGGGAGGTGGCGCAGCGGCGCCAGGTACTCTGCGTCACCCATCTGGCCCAGGTGGCGGCCCACGCCCACCAGCAGATCCGGGTCACCAAGGAGGAGCACCCGGGAGAGGATGTCACCACCACCCTGGAGGTGCTGGAGAGTCGCGCCAGGGAGGAGGAGATCGCCAGGATGCTGAGCGGCAAGACGAGCCGCGAGGCACTCGCCCACGCCCGCGAGCTGCTGGCCGGCGTTGGCGACGAGCCTCGCCGAAGGGCCTGATTGAGCCGGCCCGCGGGACTTTGAAGACGGCGGGACCGGCTGCTGCCCCGGGGGGTCCCGGCAGACCGATAGCGGCGGCGGTTCCGGCAGGATGTTGAAAATGCGATTTCCGGCTTCCTCGCGGTGCATCCATGCACCACGGCACAGGCTGCCAGTTCGGAATCAGCCGTTCTCGCTGGAGATGCAGTCGGGACAGACGCCGTAGATGTAGAGACTGTGGTCGGTCATCCGGTAGCCCTTTTCCCGGGCGATCTCCTGCTGGCGGTTCTCGATGGTCTCGTCCACGAACTCGTCCACCCGGCCGCATCGGACGCAGAGGATGTGGTCGTGGTGATGCCCCAGGTTGAGTTCGAAGACCGCCTGGTTGCCCTCGAAGTTGTGGCGGTTAACCAGATCCGCCGCCTCGAACTGGGTGAGTACCCGGTAGACCGTGGCGATGCCGATCTCCTCGCCGGCATCGAGAAGGATCTTGTAGACATCCTCGGCGGAGAGATGCCGCTCCTTGTTCCGCTCGAGGATCTCCAGGATCTTCATGCGCGGAACGGTGACCTTGAGCCCCGCCTTCTTGAGATCTTTGGTTTCCAACGCGCCCCTTCCCCTTGCCTGCAGACCGCTTCCCTCTCTCCGACCCGGCCCCGCTGCGCCGCTTCGGCCGGCGGGGCGGATCGGCATCGTCCGCTGTCCTTGCCGGGGAAGTTCGGTTATGATGCCCGCCGGACCGTTACCCATGCCCAGCCGAAAAAAATCCATGAAAAAGACTCTTTTCGCGATTATAGGGGTTCACCTGCTGCTTGTCATGGGATGCACGCAGAACCTCCTCTACCGCATCGACGTGCAGCAGGGCAACGTGGTCACCATGGAGGCATTCAGCCGCCTGAAGCCGGGCATGACCCCCCGCCAGGTGGAGTTTCTCCTCGGTACGCCCCTGGTGCACGACGACTTCACTCCCGACCGCTGGGACTATGTCTACTACTACCGCCACAGCTTCGAGGAGCCGGAGATCCGCCTCCTGACCCTCTGGTTCGAAGGGAATCGACTGAGTCGCATCGAGGGCGATATGCCCCTGGAGGAGCGGGAGTACCTGCGCGGATCCACACTCCGCTGACCTCTTCGGCTGGATGCCGGAACCGGAAGATGCAGTGTTCCGGTTCCTCCATCTTCGCTGACGGCTGGCGGTTGCCCCACCTTCCACTCCGAACACGACATGCAACGCTGCCGGGTCATTGGCGGGCCGTTGAAAGACCCTGAGGAATCCCTGATTTATTCAGAGATTCCTGCGGCACAGGGATGTGCCGCCAAAATCAATCACCGCAGGTGATTGATTTTGCAAGGGAGCCGAACACCGCGTTTTTCGGCTCCCGTACTCCGACAATTCAGGGATGAATTGTTCAGAGTTTCCCTGATTTTCAGCGGCCCGCGTGCGAGACGGGGATGCATCGCCGTTTTCAATGAGGCCAGCAGCCTGTCCGACTTCAAGCGGAAGGTCACTCTGCCCCGCGGAAAGCACCAGAACCCGACGGCCTGTCAAAGTCCGACTGGCTGCTGGCCTCATTGAAAACGTGAGGAAGCCGGAAATCGCATTTTCGGCTTCCGGCATTGAAAAAGGCCAGGACGGCCTTTTTCAACAGCCTGCCAGTTCCTTCCGCGGGACGGAACCAACTCCAGGGAGAGTCCGGCAGGCCACCGAGCCACCTCCGGCTTTCAGGAGCGAGAACCGGCCCCCTTGCGGGTCGCCCTGCCCTCTGCGGCACGCCGCTTGCGCACCTCCTTCGGATCGGCGATCAGGGGGCGGTAGATCTCCACACGATCCCTGGGACGCAGCGGATTGTCCAGCTTGGTCACCTTGCCGAAGATCCCCACCCGGTTCTTCTCCAGGTCGATCTGTGGAAAGCGCTCCAGGATACCGGAGCGCTCGATGGCCTGGCGCACGGTGGTCCCCTGCGCCACTTCGAGAGAGATGATCTCCTGCCGATCGGGCAGCGCGAAGGCCACCTCGACGGGGATCAGCGTCGGCTTGTCGTCAGTCACCGTACACCTCCCTGGCGCGACGGGTGAAGGCATCCACGAGGGAGTTGGCCACCTGATTGAAGACGGGGCCGACCACCATCGCCACCATCCGGCTGGAGAACTCGAACTCCAGATCGAGGCTGATGCGACACGCCCCCTCCTCGATCTGATCGAACCGCCAGTACCCCTCCAGGTGCCGAAACGGCCCCTCCAGCAGACGCATCTCGATCATCTTGCCCTGCTGCAGCCGGTTGACGGTGGTGAAGGAGCGGCGCACGCTCCCCTTGGCGATCTCGATGGTGGCGCGCACCTCGTCCTCGCCGCGGCTCAGCACGGCGGCCGACCGGCACCAGGGCAGGAAGTCCGGGTAGGATTCGATGTCGTCCACCAGGTCGAACATCTGCTGGGCACTCCAGTGGACCAGGGCACTCCGCTGAACAGTGGGCACTTCGCGTTACCTCTCGAAGGTCCGGGGGGGACCGCAGGGGAGGGCAGGACCGACATCCGCACGGACCGCCCCGACGAAATCACTCGCCGCCGATGACACCGATGGCGCTGAGGAAGACCAGCACGACCAGGACCGGGGTGACCGTGCGCACGGTCCCGAACCAGAGTCTGAACATCAGCGGGCTCCTCATGGCCAGCTCCTCGCGCACCGACTCGCGACTCATCACGTGACCGGCGAACAGGGCGATGAAGAGCCCGCCCAGCGGCAGCATGATATTGGCGGTGAGATAGTCGAGAATGTCGAACACGGTCATCGCCAGGAGGCCACCCGCGGCCGGCTCTCCCTCACCGCCGACGAGGGAGAGAATGATATCCTGAAGCGTGACCCCGGAAAACGAAAAGATCGAGGCGATCCCCAGCGCCCAGGTGACGGCGCCGGTCATGGTCGAGGCGTAGACCCGGCTCCAGCCCCTGTTCTCCACCAGCCAGGAGACCGCCGGCTCGATGAGCGAGATCGCCGAACTCCAGGCGGCGAACACCAGCAGGACGAAGAACAGCCCACCGATGAAACTGCCCCACGGCATCTGGCCGAAGGCGAGCGGCAGGGTCTGGAAGATGAGACTGGGACCGGCCCCCGCCTCCAGACCGTTGCCGAAGACGATGGGGAAGATGGCCATGCCGGCCAGCAGGGCCACGGCGGTGTCCGCCAGGGCGATGATCACCGCCGAGGAGGCGATGGAGGCCTCCTTGGGCAGGTAGGATCCATAGACCATGATCGACCCCATGCCGAGGCTGAGGGTGAAGAAGGCGTGCCCCATGGCCACCAGGATCGCCCCCTGGTCCAGCCTGGAGAAATCGGGCTGGAAGAGGAATCGCACCCCGTGCATGAAGTCCCCGGAGGCCATGGCGTAACCCACCAGGAGCAGGAGAATGACCAGCAGCGCCGGCATCAGGAATTTCACCGCCTGCTCCAGGCCGCTGCGCACGCCGCGGGCGACCACGATCATGGTCATCAGCATGAAGAGGGTGTGCCAGCCCAGCAGACGCTCGGGGCTGCCGGCGAACTCGCCGAAGATGGCACTCACGCCGTCCGCGGTCGCCCCCACGAAGAGACCGCTGCCGGTGCGGAAGACGTAGGCCAGTGCCCAGCCGGCGATGACGCTGTAGTAGGAGAGGATCAGGAAACCGGCGATCATGCCGCTCCACCCCAGCAGGCTCCAGCCGCGGTGGGCCCCCTCCTCGGCGAGCAGCGAGCGCATGGTGTTGATGGGGCTCTGGCGCCCGCGGCGGCCGAGCATCACCTCGGCGATCATGATCGGGATACCCACCAGGGCGATGCAGAGCAGGTAGACGAGGACGAAGGCCCCGCCGCCGTGCTCGCCGGTGATGTAGGGGAACTTCCAGATGTTTCCGAGCCCGACCGCCGAGCCGGTGGCCGCGAGAATGAACACCAGGCGGCTTGACCACTGGCCGTGGATGGATGTACGTTGTGTCGCCATTCGGCCTCCCCATCGATCTCGTTGTTGGTCGGCCGCGGGCTCCACATGATGCCGCTCCACGCCCCGCCCGCAGGCGGCCCGGCCGGTTCGTTTTCCGCGCCAATTCTACCGGTATCGCCCGGCATTACAACCTCGGCATATTTGTAAATATTGCCTTTTGCATTCAACCAGATAAGCGACTCTTACCGATGGGAAAGAAAAAGCAGAAGGGGGCCGGGGGGAGCACCATCGCCCTCAACAAGCGGGCACGCCACGACTATTTCATTGAGGAGCGCTTCGAGGCGGGCATCGCCCTGGAGGGGTGGGAGGTGAAGAGCCTGCGCGCCGGACGGGTCAATCTCACCGAGGCCTACGTGATCGTCAAGGAGGGCGAGGCGTTCCTGCTGGGCTGCCAGATCACGCCCCTGCCGACCGCCTCCACCCACATCCACCCGGATCCCACCCGCACCCGCAAACTGCTGCTCCACCGGCGTGAGCTCGACCGGCTGATCGGCGCGGTGGAGCGCAAGGGCTACACCCTGGTGCCGCTGGCCCTCTACTGGAAACGGGGGCTCGCCAAGCTGGAGATCGGCGTGGCCCGGGGCAAGAAGGAGTACGACAAGCGGGCCTCCGTCAAGGAGCGCGACTGGCAGCGCGACAAGCAGCGGATCATGAAACGGGGATGACCCCCCCTTCTTCCCCGTCGTCCGCCGGCGGCGGTGCAGGGATGCACCGCCGCTTTCAATGACGCCAACTCATTGAAAACGCAAGGAAGCCGGAAATCGCATTTTCGGCTTCCGGCGTTGAAAAAGGCCAGGACGGCCTTTTTCAACATCCTGTCAGAGCCAGCGCGCCAGGAGCTGCAACACCACCCAGCCGAACAGGCCGGCCAGCAGGTCGTCCACCATGATGCCGAATCCCCCCTTCACCCGCCGGTCGAGCCAGCGGATCGGCCACGGCTTGAGGATGTCGAAGAGGCGGAAGAGGAGAAAGCCGGCCACCCCCCACTGCCAGGCCTGGGGCGCTCCGGCGAGGGTCACCAGCAACCCCACCCACTCGTCCCAGACGATGCCGCCATGGTCCGGCACGCCGAAATCACGGGCGGTCCGGTCGCAGAGCCAGATGCCCACGGCAAACAGGATCGCGGTGATCGCCAGGTAGGAGGCCACCGGCAGGGGGGCCAGGAACCACCAGAGGGGCAGCGCCGCCAGGGTACCGAAGGTGCCGGGCGCCACCGGTGCGGCACCGGAGCCCAGGCCGCAGGCAAGCAGGTGCACCGGGTTGCGGAGGATGGGGCGTGGCAGCCGGTTGCGTCTCATCTCACTGCGCCTCGAAAAGGATCCCAGCCGGTGATACCGGCGCCGTCGAAGGGGCGACCGTCGAGGCGCAGCCGCACACCGGCTTCCGCCTCCAGCCAGCCGATGGGGCTCCAGGCGACACCCGCGGCGGCCAGCCGACGGGCCACCTCCTCCTCGCGCAGCGGATCGTAGCTGAAACAGAGCTGGTAGTCGTCACCGCCGGCGAGCGCCAGTCGCAGCGCCTCCTGCCGCCCCAGTTGCGATACCATCCCGGCCTCCAGCGGCAGCCGCTCCAGCTCCAGGGTCGCCCCCACACCGCTGGCCCGGAGGATGTGGCCGAGATCCTGGAGCAGGCCGTCGGAGAGATCGATGGCGGCGGTAGCCAGTTCCACCAGGGCGCGTCCGGCGGCCAGTTGCGGTTCCGGCAGCTCCAGGGCGAGCCGGGCCGGATCGTCGGCGTCCAGCCGCTCCCCCGCCTCCAGCCGCCGCAGCGCCCAGGCCGCCACTCCCAGGTGACCGGTCACCGCCAGGCGCTGACCCGGCCGGCCGCGATCGCGCCGCAGCGCCCCGGCGGGCGAGACCCGGCCGATGGCCTGGATGGTGAGGGCAAGGGGGCCGCGGCACAACGTCGCACCGAGACAGCGCACCCCGCGGTCCCGCGTCTCCTCCGCCAGCCCACCGACCAGTGGCTCCAGCCACGCCTCGTCACCCTCCGCCGGCCACTGCAGCAGCAGGGTCCAGCCGAGCGGCACGGCACCCATCGCGGCCAGGTCGCTCAGATTCACCGCCAGCGCCTTGCGGCCGAGACGGCGGGGATCGGTATGGGGAAAGAAGTGGCCGCCCTCCACCAGGGTGTCGACCGTCACCGCCACTGCCTCGCCCGGCACGGCAGCCACGACTCCGGGGGCGGGAGAGAGACGCTCGAGGAGTCGGGCCGTCCCGGAATGCGAGGCCATCTTCAGGAGCGGCGACCGGTCTCGACGGGTCGCAGCCGCCTGGCCGCCTGGTCGAGCACACCGTTGACGTAGCGGTGGCTCTCCTGGGCGCCGAAGGTGCGTGCCAGCCCCACCGCCTCGTCGATCACCACCTTGAAGGGGATGTCGGGACGATGGGCCAGTTCGTAGGCGCCGATGTAGAGGATGGCGCGCTCCACCGGATCGAGTTCGGGCCAGGGCCGGTCGAGCAGCGGATCGAGAGACTCCTCGAGGGCCTCGATGCGCTCCGGGATCCGGTGCAGCAGCTCGTGGAAATAGGCCACGTCGGTGCGGCTCATGTCCTGGCTGTCGCGGAACTGGACATCGATCTCGCTCGGCGACTGGCCCGCCATCAGCCACTGGTAGAGGGCCTGGACGGCACTCTTGCGGGCACGGCGGCGGGCGTGGGCCACATTGCGCACGGGGGCGTGGCTCATGGAGACTCAGAACTCCGGGCTGGAGAGCAGGCTGACCATCTCGAGGGCGGAGAGCGCCGCCTCGCCCCCCTTGTTGCCCGCCTTGGTGCCGGAGCGCTCGATGGCCTGCTCGATGGTGTCCACGGTGAGGACACCGAAGGCGACCGGGATGTCGTGCTTCATGGAGACGGTGGCCAGCCCCTTGGTGCACTCGCCGGCCACGTACTCGAAGTGGGGAGTACCGCCACGGATCACCGCACCGAGGGCGATGATGGCGTCGAACTTTCCGGAGGCCGCCATGCGGTTGGCCACCAGCGGTGTCTCGAAGGCGCCGGGCACCCGCACCACGGTGATCCGCTCGTCGGCCACGCCGTGACGGCGCAGGGTATCCAGGGCGCCCTCCAGCAGACTCTCCACCACGAAGCTGTTGAAACGAGAGACGACGATGCCGAACCGCCCCTCGGGGGCCATGAAACTGCCTTCCACGATCTTGATATCACTCATATCCAGTCACCTGTTGCATGAAAACCGATCGGCCGACCGCCGTCACTCCTCCACCTCCACCGCCGAAGCGGCCACCACCTCCCCCTCGGGGGTGACGTACTCCACCACCTCCAGGTCGAATCCCGAGAGGCCATGCATGCGCCGCGGCGTACCCATCACGCGCATCTTGTGGACGCCGAGATCGGCGAGGATCTGCGAGCCGGCACCCACCGTGCGCAGCTCACCCACCTTCTGCCCGGCGCTGGGCGGTGTCGAGGCCCCCATCCCCAGGGCGCGGATGTCACGGATCAACTGCCGCTCGTCCTCGGGGTTGCGCAGCACCACCACCACCCCCTCCTCCGCCTCGGCGACCCGGGCCATCGCCTCCCGCAGGGGGATGCTGCAGGTGCCGTCCCGGCTCCCCAGCAGGTCGCAGAGGGTGTTGGAGACGTGCACCCTCACCAGCGTGGGCCGGTCTCCGGCGATCTCGCCCCGCACCAGGGCGAAGTGGTTCTGTCCATCGATGGTATCGTGATAGGCGAGAAGCCGGAAGGGGCCGAACTCGGTCTCGATGCGGCTCTCCGCCACCCGCTCCACGGTGGTCTCGTTGGCGATCCGGTAGTGGATCAGGTCGGCGATGGTGCCGATCTTCAGGCCGTGCTCGGCGGCGAACCGTTCCAGATCGGGGCGGCGCGCCATGGTGCCGTCCTCGTTGAGGATCTCGACGATCACCGCCGCCGGCTCCAGCCCCGCCAGACGGGTCAGATCACACCCCGCCTCGGTGTGGCCGGCGCGGGTCAGCACGCCGCCCGGCTGGGCCATCAGGGGGAAGATGTGCCCCGGCTGGACCAGGTCCTCCGGCCGCGCGTTGGGGGCCACCGCGGTGCGGACGGTCACCGCCCGGTCGGCGGCGGAGATGCCGGTGGTCACGCCCTTTGCCGCCTCGATGGAGACGGTGAAATTGGTCCCCTGCGCCTCGGTGTTGCGGGTCACCATCAGCGGCAATCGAAGCTGCTCGCAGCGCTCCCGGGTGAGCGTGAGGCAGATCAGGCCGCGGCCGTAGCGGGCCATGAAGTTGATGTCCTCCGGTCGCACCAGGGAAGCGGCCATGAGCAGGTCGCCCTCGTTCTCTCGATCCTCGTCGTCCATGATGATGACCATCTTCCCCTGACGGATGTCGTCGATGATCTCTTCGATACTGTTCAGCGCCATGTCTGTTCCGATTGGTGGCCGGGTTATTCGCCTTCGGGCGAGAGGAAGCCGCGTTCCATGAGCAGCGCACGGGTGACGCCGCCGCCGGCACTCTCGCCGTCTGCCGCCAGCATCCGCTCCAGGTAGCGGGCGATGACGTCCACTTCCAGATTGACCCGCCGGCCGGGCCGGAAGGTGCCCATGGTGGTCTCCGCCAGGGTGTGGGGGACGATGTTGAGTTCGAAGACCCGCCCCTCCACGGCGTTGACGGTGAGACTGATACCGTCCACGCAGATGGAGCCCTTGCGAGCGATGTAGCGGGCCAGCTCTGCCGGCGCCTGGATGCGGAAGCGGACCGAGCGCCCGTCGTCACGCCGATCCAGCACCTCGCCCACCCCGTCCACGTGACCGCTCACCAGGTGGCCGCCCAGACGGGTGGTGGGGGTGAGCGCCTTCTCCAGGTTGACCGCGTCGCCCTCCCGCAGGTCACCGATGATGGTATGGGCCAGGGTTTCGCCGGAGACGTCGGCCCGGAAGCCGTCGCCCGGCAGCTCGACGGCGGTCAGACAGACGCCGCTGACGGCGATACTGTCACCCAGCTTCACGTCGGAGAGGTCGAGCTTGCCGGTCTGGATACGCAGACGCAGATCGCTCCCCCTCGGTTCCCGTGCGGCGATGGTACCCACCGCCTCGATGATTCCGGTAAACATTTTCTCTCTCCCGCACCCGCCCCGTGGTGGGTGCCACCGATCCGTCACCTCGCGCTTCCCCTGCCCGCCAGCGGCCTGTCGGAGCCCTTGACAGGCTGCCAAAAAACGGTGTTTTTCAACAGCCTGCCAGAGATTCCTGCGGCACAGGGATGTGCCGCCAAAATCAATCACCGCAGGTGATCGATTTTGCAAGGGAGCCGAAAACCGCGTTTTTCGGCTCCCCTGCTCTGACAATTCAGGGATGAATTGTTCAGGGTTTCCTCAACATCCTGTCAATGCCGGCAGGTCCCGGGACGGCACGACTCTCCGCGAACAGCAGGCTCGAGAAAAGCCCGGGAAGGACATTTTCGACAGCCTGTCGGACTATTGCCCGGGGTCGGCTCCGTGCCGGGACAAAGGCCGGGCGACGATCCGCCAGTCATGGCCCACCGGCCGCACGTCGCGGATCTCGAGAGCCCGGCGGTGGACCATCTCCAGCACCCCCGGCATGGTAAAGGCACCGCGGGCGTCGCTGCCCATCAGATGGGGCGCCAGATAGAGCACCAGCTCGTCGGCCAGCCCCGCCTCGAGGAAGGCACCCGCCAGGGTGGCCCCCGCCTCTACCATCACCTCGTTGGCCTGCCTCTCCCGGGCCAGCCACTCCAGCAGGGCGGCCAGGTCGATCCGCTCCTCGTCGCCCGGCAGCTCCACCAGCCGGGCGCCCGCCTCCGCCAGGTCGGGCCGGGCGGCGGCGCGCCCCGGGAGGGTGGCGACGAAGGTCTCGCCCGGCTCCCGGAGGATGCGGGCACCCGCCGGCGTTTCAAGGCGCGGATCGAGGATCACCCGCTCCGGCTGACGCCACGCCCCCTCCTCCGGCGGCAGCCGGACGGTCAGCGAGGGGTCGTCCGCCAGGACGGTACCGATACCGGTCACCATGTGCGAGGCGCTCGCCCGCAACCGATGGACATCGAGACGCGCCGCCTCGCCGGTGATCCACTTGCTCTCACCGCTGGCCATGGCGGTACGACCGTCGAGACTCATGGCACTCTTCACCCGTACCCACGGCAGCCCCGCCCGCTGGCGACGGAAGAAGCCGGCATTGAGCGCCTCCGCCTCGGCGGCCATCAGACCGTGGCGGACGGCGATGCCGGCCGCCCGCAGACGTTCCAGGCCGCATCCCGCCACCTGCGGATTGGGATCGACCACCGCCGCCACCACCTCCGCGACCCCGGCCGCCACCAGCGCATCGGCGCAGGGCGGGGTACGGCCGTGGTGGCTGCACGGTTCCAGGGTGACGTAGACCACCGCTCCCCGCGCCCGCTCTCCCGCCGCCCTCAGGGCGTGGATCTCGGCGTGCGGAGCGCCGGCCCGCTCGTGCCACCCCTCGCCCACCACATCGCCGTCACGGACGACGACACACCCCACCCGCGGGTTGGGGTGGGTCCCCCAGAGACCGCGGCGGGCGAGCCGCAGGGCGCGAGCCATGTGACGATGGTCGTCGGCGGTGAAGGGGGCCGCCGCCTCAGCCCGGCTCGTCATCCCCCCCTTCCTGTCCGGGCAGCAGCGAGAGCTGGTGGCGTCTCAGCTCCGGCGGCGGCTCCCGCTCGAGCCGTTCGATCTCCTCGCGGAAGGCGCGCACGTCCTCGAAGCTGCGGTAGACGGAGGCGAACCGCACATAGGCCACCTGATCGAGGTTGCGAAGCTCCTCCATCACCAGTTCGCCGATGTCCCTCGAGCTCACCTCCCGCTCGCCGGAGACGCGGAGCCGGTGCACCACCCGGTGGATCATCTGCTCCACCGCCTCGGTCTCCACCGGCCGCTTCTCCAGGGAACGGAGGATGCCGGCCCGCAGCTTCTCCTCGTTGAAGGGCTCGCGCACGCCGTCGCTCTTGATCACCCGGGGCATCACCAGTTGCGCGCTCTCCAGGGTGGTGAAACGCTCGCCGCAGGAGAGGCACTCCCGCCGGCGGCGCACCTGCGCCCCCTCGCTGGCCAGCCGCGAGTCCACCACCTTGGTGTCCTGGGCCGAACAGAAGGGACAGCGCATGGCGGCACCTCCGTCTCAGTCGCCGTAGACGGGAAAACGGCGGCAGATCTCCAGCACCTGTTCCTTCACCCGCTCGACCACCGACGCATCGCCCAGGTTGTCGATGATGTCGCAGATCCAGCCGGCCAGCTCCCGCGCCTCCCCGGTGCCGAAGCCGCGGGTCGTGATGGCGGGAGTGCCGATGCGGATACCGCTGGTGACGAAGGGGGACTGGGGATCGTTGGGAACGGCATTCTTGTTGACGGTGATGTTGGCGGCGCCGAGGGCGGCATCCACCTCCTTGCCGGTGATCCCCTTCTCGATGAAACTGACCAGGAAGAGGTGGTTGTCGGTACCGCCGGAGACCACCTCGTAACCGCGTGCCTGGATCGTCTCCGCCATCGCCCGGGCATTGGCCACCACCTGCTTCTGGTAGTCGACGAAGTCGGGCTGCAGCGCCTCCTTGAGGGCCACCGCCTTGGCGGCGATGACGTGCATCAGGGGACCGCCCTGGGTCCCCGGGAAGACGGTGGAGTTGAGCTTCTTCTCGATCTCCTCGTTGCGCTTCGCCAGGATCAGACCACCTCGCGGACCGCGCAGGGTCTTGTGGGTGGTGGTGGTGGTGACGTCGGCGATCTTCACCGGACTGGGGTAGACCCCCGCCGCCACCAGCCCGGCCACGTGGGCCATGTCGACGAACAGCAGCGCCCCCACCTGGTCGGCGATCTCGCGGAAACGCTGCCAGTCCACCACCCGCGAGTAGGCGGAGAATCCGGCGACGATCATCTTCGGCTTGTGTTCATGGGCGAGCCGCTCCACCTCGGCATAGTCGATCTCGCCGGTGGCGGGGTCGAGGCCGTACTGGACGGCATTGAAGAGCTTGCCGGAGAAGTTGACCCTGGCACCGTGGGTGAGATGGCCACCGTGGGCGAGGCTCATGCCGAGGAAGGTGTCGCCCGGCTGCAGCAGTGCCAGGTAGACGGCGGCGTTGGCCTGCGAGCCGGAGTGGGGCTGGACGTTGGCGTAGTCGGCCCCGAACAGCGCCTTGGCCCGATCGATGGCCAGTTGCTCGGCCACGTCCACGTTGACACACCCGCCGTAGTAACGCTTGTGGGGATAGCCTTCCGCGTACTTGTTGGTGAGCACCGACCCCTGGGCCTGCATCACCCGCGGGCTGGCGTAGTTCTCGGAGGCGATCAGCTCGATATGCTCCTCCTGGCGCCGCTCCTCGGCCTGGATGGCCTGCCACAGCTCATCGTCGAATCCGGCAATGGTCATCTCTCTGCTGAACATTTCTGGTGCTCCCCATGCGGCGCCGGGCGCCGGACAAGAACAGGACGATCGGAGGACGCGCCGCCACAGGATACGACACGCCCGGTGAAAAGGGGGTAATGGTACCCGATCCGGCCGCGATTTGCATGGGAAGGAGGGGCGAAAGGCGGCTCAGAGGAAATGGTAGTAGGCGTCGGTGGCGTAGCGGCGCATCATGCGGTGGCTGTTGAAATAGTAGGCGTTCTTGCCGATCGCCTGCTTCATCATCCAGATCCATCGACGGCGGTCGCCGTACCAGGTGGGGAGCACCACCTGCTCCAGCTTGGTGTAGAGGCTCTCCACGTCGCCGTCCCGGTCGTCCTGCTCGCCGTTGCCGATCGCCCAGCCGGTCACCCCCTCGATACACCCCTCCAGCCACCAGCCGTCGAGGATGCTCAGGTTGAGCACGCCGTTGAAGGCGGCCTTCATGCCGCTGGTGCCCGATGCCTCCATGGGCGGGAGCGGGGTGTTGAGCCAGACGTCGCAGCCCGCCACCAGGTGCCGTGCCAGGGCCATGTCGTAGTCGGGGAGAAAGACCACCCGCGGCCCCTCCGCCTCCAGTTCGCGCGCTATGCGGACGATGGTGCGGATCGCCTCCTTGCCGGGACCGTCCTGGGGATGGGCCTTGCCCGCCACCAGAAGCTGGAACGGAGACTTCCGATGGATCGCCCGCAACCGTTCCGGCTCCTCGAAGATGAGCGTGGGCCGCTTGTAGCCGGTCATGCGGCGGGCGAAACCGATCACCGGCCGATCGTGGTCGAGCTGGACACCGGCACGCTCCCGCACCTGCCGGAAGAGCGACTCCCGCGCCACCCGGTGCGCCTTCCAGATCTCTCCGTCGTCGATGGCCTCGGCCCGCACCAGCAGTTCCGGCTCGTGCCGCCAGCCGGTGATGAAACGATCGTAGAGGGCCGCGAGGGCGGGATGGGCCCAGGTATCGGGATGGACACCGTTGGTGATCGCATGGACCCGGTAGCCGGGATAGAGTCGTCGGGAGACCTCGGCGTGACGCTTGGCGACCCCGTTGACGAAGGCGCTGAGGCGCAGTGCCAGACAGGTCATGTTGAGTTCACTCTCCCCCTCCAGCGCCTCGCGAAGGAGGTTCACGTCCTCGGGACGCATCAGCCGCTCCACCAGCTCCCAGGAGAAGCGGTCGTGCCCCGCCTCGACGGGGGTGTGGGTGGTGAAGACACAGCGGCGCCGCACCTCGTCGAGATCGAAGCGGGTCAGTCCTCCCCCGTCCCGACGCTCGTGGAAACGAGCCAGTTCCAGGACCAGCAGTGCCGAGTGCCCCTCGTTGAGGTGGTAACCTTCGACGGAGAATCCCAGGGCGCGGAGCAGCCGCACCCCGCCGATCCCCAGCACCATCTCCTGGCGCAGGCGGTACTCCCGGTCGCCACCGTAGAGAAGATCGGTGAGCCGCCGGTCCTCCGGATGGTTCTCCGGCAGGTCTGTATCCAGCAGCAGCACCGGCACCGAGCCGCCGGTCCCGCCCTCCAGGAGGTAGAGCCAGGCCTGCACCCAGACCGCCCGCCCGGCGATCTCCACCGTCACCTTGGCGCCGATCGGGCGCGTCCAGCGGGCGGGGTCCCAGGGATCCGGCAGGTCCCTCTGCCAGTCATCCTCACCGATCTCCTGCCGCAGGTAACCCTGGCGGCTGACCAGGGTCACCCCCACCAGGGGGAGCCGGAGATCGGCGGCGGAACGCAGGGTGTCCCCCGCCAGCACACCGAGCCCCCCGCTGTAGGTGGGGATCTCGGCACGCAGGGCGATCTCCATGGAGAAATAGGCGATCCGGCGGCGCTGCAGCAGGTTGTCCGGCAGACGCGCCACGTCCCCGTTCATGCGGAACACTCCGTGATCACGCGGTTGCGGCCCTCCTTCTTGGCACGGTAGAGCAACTGGTCGGCGACCGAGAGCATCGACTCGAGGCGGTCACCGAGGGTGCAGCTCACGCCGAAGGATGCGGTCAGGGGGATCTCCTGGCTTCCGTAACGGAAAGGGCCGGCGGCGATCCGCTGACGCATGCGCTCCACCACCTGCAGACAGTCGTCGTACGCACAGTTGGCCAGCAGGATACAGAACTCCTCGCCGCCATAACGCACCACCAGATCGGTCTCCCGCACCTCGCTCTCGAGGAGACGGGAGACATGCACCAGGGCCGCGTCCCCCGCGTCGTGGCCGTAACGATCGTTGACCTTCTTGAAGTGGTCGATATCCACCAGCACCGCCGTCAGCGCCAGGTTCCCGCGCAGGGCATTGGCGTGCAGCGCCTTGCCCACCCCGAAGAGATAACGGCGGTTGTGGAGCCCCGTGAGCCAGTCCCGATTGGCCGATTCGGCGATCTCCTGGAGCCGTTCCTGATAGTCCATGTTCTGGTTGACCCGGCAGTAGAACTCCTCCACCAGGAAGGGCTTGGTGAGATAGTCGTTGGCACCCGCCTTGAGAAAACGGGCCGACAGGGCACTGCCCCCCTGTGCCGAAACGCCGATGATCGCCAGACGGTCACGGCTGTACCTCTGGCGGATACGCATGGTGAGTTCCACACCATCCATCACCGGCATCTGGAAGTCGGTGATCACCAGCCGCAGGTCGGGATTCCCGGCGATCACCCGCAGAGCCTCCTCCCCGTTCGAAGCCTGCAGGAGCCGGTAGCGATGGGCCTCCAGAAGACGGCAGACGAACATGCGACTGGAGCGCATGTCGTCCACCACCAGCACCTTGATCTGGACATTGCGGCTGAGGCGGCGGATCAGCCCGACCACGTAGTCGAGATCGTGGACATTGTTCTTGAGGACGTAGTCCACCACCGGGTAGCGGAGGATCTCGCGGCGCACCTGCTCGTCCAGAGTACCGGTGAGTACCAGCGGAGGCACACCGTACGCCAGAACCTTGGGCACGATCTTCCCCTCCTCGCAGTCGGGGAGACCGAGGTCGAGAATGGCGCAGACATAACGGGGAGCATGCCGATCGAGAAGGGTGATCGCCTCCCGGGCACTCGGCGCGATATCCACCCGGAACCCCAGGACGGAGACGATCTTCTGTTCGAGTGCCGAGGCGATGGCACGACTGTCCTCCACCACCAGCACTCTGTCCGCCACGACTTCCTGCACGGCAGCCCCTTCATGCTCGGTCGGCTTCATGAGCCGATGGTATACCATCGGAAGAGGGATCACCATGACGGCTCGCGACGCCCCCACCCCCGCGCCGCCCA